>CAYSHJ010000066.1:0-4395 GCA_964430385.1 uncultured Planctomycetaceae bacterium | reverse complement strand
TCCGGGAAAGTCGAGCGGCCGGGTCTGGGCGTCACCCCAATTCACGATCGGATTGCGCGGCGAATGGGCTTTGAAGGCGTACTGGTGGATCGCGTCTTGCCGAACGGCGCCGCGGCGAAAGCGGGAATGCGATCCACCAGTCGTGGGCCGAACGGCGAGATCAGTCGTGGGCCGAACGGTGAGTTCAACTGGGGCGATTTGATCGTGGCGATCAATGGCCAAGCCATTCACGGCACGAATCACCTCGTCGTCGCGCTGGAGAGCTTGTCCGTGGGAGACGCGATCCAAGCGACGGTCCATCGCGACGGGAAAAACCTGGACATTACGGTCACTTTGCAGTCGGTGGCGACCGGGTCGCTCTGAAGCGGAACAAGGAACCGACGGCCTGCGACGCACTGCTGATCGGTCTCCGTAGAAGTACGGATGACATATTTCTCCGATGCGCGCCCGCACCTGAGTGACATGTCAGGGGTTATTGACAAGGTGGTGTTCAGGAGTACGATGTACCGCTTGCGGCGGGCCGAATTCGCAGGGATTGTTGTGGGACGGCCACCGCCAATGTTAGATGGATCTCCTTTGGCGAGGCGGTTTGCCCGATCATGACTGTTTTGGTGACTCCTGAAATCCGAAAACGTGGCGATGTCACGATTATCTCGTTCGGCCCGCAGTTCGAGAGCTTGGACGAGTATACACTCGATCAAATCCGTGATTTCGTGCTGGTGTCGGCTAAGAAGGCCGCTCCGCCGAAAGTAGTGATCGACTTGAGCCACACCAAGTTTTTCGGCTCGTCGTTCATCGAAGTGCTGTTCCGAGTTTGTAACAGCGTGAACCCTCAGCCTGGAGGCAAGTTCGGACTCTGTGGCTTGACGCCCTACTGCCGCGAGGTGCTGGAAATCACGCACCTCGACAAGCTGTGGACGCTGTACCCGAACGAAGACGCCGCGGTGGCCGACATCGCGTAGCGCCCACCAACGGTTCGCGTCGACTATGGCCGATTTAATGGTTCAGCGAGGTCGTTCCGTCTCAGAAGATCAGTCAAACCAGTTTTTTCGGATTCACACCTGATGCCGCCACTGCGTCTCAGCTCACTCTTCAAGCAACGTCCGTGGGGCGGTCGATGTTTGGCGAAGCGCTGGAACAAGCCGACCTGCGACTCCGCCGGTTGGGCCGAAAGCTGGGAAGTGGTTGATCTCGGCGACGATCAAAGCCACGTGATCGGTGGCCCGTTCAACGGCCGCACGTTGCGCGAGTTAGTATGCGAACACGGCGCGGAGTTGCTGGGTCGTCACGCGGCGAGCGAGCAGTTTCCGCTGCTGTTCAAATTCCTCGACGCCGCCGAGCGGTTGTCGGTGCAAGTGCATCCGAACGATGAAATCGCGGAGCGGCTGAGACCGGGACAACGTGGCAAGACAGAGGCCTGGGTGATCCTCGACGCGGCGCCAGGAAGTGAACTCTTCGTTGGACTCAGAGCGGGCGTCGATCGCGCGACATTCGAGCGGCATCTCGTCGCGGGAACGGTCGTGGACTGTCTGCACTCGTTTCCCGCGCGCATCGGCGACGTCGTGTTCGTCCCCGCCGGAATCGTGCATGCGATCGGAGCGGGCGTTGCGTTGGCCGAAATCCAGCAGGCCAGCGACGTAACGTTTCGACTTTTCGATTGGAATCGAGTTGACTCGGATGGCCGGCCGCGTGCGTTGCACCTGAGCGAGAGCTTGCAATGTCTCGACTTCGCGCGTGGCCCAGTGTCTCCCACGCCCCCACGTCTTTTGAACGAGCGTGAGTTCGACGTGCCCAAGGAGACACAACATTTCGGGCCGCCCGACACGAGCGTGGGCCTCGAACATTCAGCCCTGCGATGCCACGAAGAACTCGTCACCTGTCGGCACTTTGAGCTGCGCCGACATCGCTCCAAGAAGACTCCCTTCGCGGTTCCCACGCGCGGTCGCTGCCACGTGCTGTCACTCATCGATGGTTCCGCAGTGATCGTGTCCGCGACGGACAAACATGTCTTGGCCGCCGGCCAGACAATCGTTGTTCCGGCGAGTTGCGATCAACTGGTCGTTGTGCCCAGCGACTCCTGCGTACTGCTGGAAGCCATACCCGCGTGAGACAATTCGCCTGGGTGGCTCAATTCGCCGACCGACTATTGCTTTGTCACCGCTTGATTCTCGGGTGAGCCGGAACGCGCTAGCGTCCGGTTTGTGCAGCAAAAACCGGGGCTAGCGCCCTGCGGCTGATTTCCGCGACCCGAATTCTTTGCTGTGACAAAGCACTATGTGCCGTGACCGCTACTTCCAGGGACGAGCGTGCTGCCGGAAAACCGGAGCACAGTCCTCGTGGCCATTGATGGTGCAGAGCGGCCGCAAGTCTTTGGCCGTGGCGGAGCGTTCGATGCGCAGCACTTGGAATCCCACAGTCATGGCATATTCGTGCCAATCGGAGTAACCCCAAAACTGTTGGACGCGGTGCTCGGCGCGACTTCCGACGGGAGGCCATTTCGCGCCGGGTTCGTCGAGCGATGACAGCGGAATGTCTCGCGGCTGCAGCCAATGAATGCCGCTGTTGGCGACTTCCACAAAAGCAAGCGTGTCTTCGACGCGATCCTTGACGACGCGAAACCCGATGGTCGCGTCGTGACGCCACATCGTCGCGGGGCCGCTAACCGCCAAGTAGCTTGTCCATCGCGATTGATACGCCCCGCCGTCACTCGGACAGGCGTAGGCGGCGACTTGTTCGCCGTGCAGCAGCGAATTGTTCGGACCATCCCACGGCTCATCAAAGCGATACCGTTGATAGAGATCGTCCCTTCGCGAGTAAAGTAAGTAGGGGAGCAACAAGACTCGCCAACTGTGCATCGGCCGCCCCTCGGCATCCGAAACGAACACTGGCGGGAACGCACTGTACTTGTCGTGATAATAGTGCAATGCGAGAGTAATTTCCTTCAGATTGTTCCGACACTCTGCAGCTCTCGCAGGATCACGGCTGTCCGTGGTGACTGGCCACAGCAAGAACATCGCGAGCAGCAGAAAGCCAACGCTCACCGCGAAGCCAATAGCCCACCGCATCAGGCGAATACGTGACATCTCACGAACCTCTCACATACCGCGAGCAATCGTCAGTCGCCAAGGCGACCATCACGTCACTGTTGAGGGCTTGGAACGGCGTCGCCAGACAAAGTAAACGGGGATGCCGCTCAGGACGATGATCAATCCCGGCCAAGTGTAAACCGGTTTCACGATCAGTAGATCGAGCATCACGGCCGCGCACAGCAGCACGTACAGCGCGGGAATCCACGGGTAGCCCAGCGCTTTGTACGGCCGCTCGGCGTTCGGCTGAGTGCGTCGTAGGACGAACAAGCCCACGACCGTCAGCACGTAGAACAACAGCGCGGCGAAGATGACGTAGTCGAGCAGTTCGCTGTAAGTCCCGGAAAACACCAACAGCACGGACCAGAGTCCCTGCAGAACCAAGCCCGCGGTCGGAACGCCTCGGTGGCTCAATTCGCCGACCGACTTGAAGAACAATCCATCGCGAGCCATCGCGTAATACAGGCGTGCCCCCATCAAGATCATGCCGTTCACGCAACCGAATGTCGAAATCATGATCGCGATGGCCATGACCGGCACGCCCAGCTTTGGTGAAACCTGCTCCAGCACCGCCGTTGCCACGCGGTCATCCTTGGCGTGAGCGATGCCGCACTCGATGGGCGTCACGCCGGCCGGATCGCCATTGATCGGCAGTGCTGCGAGATACGCGAGGTTCGCCAGCAAATACAACCCGATGACCAGCCCCGTGCCGATCAGCAAACTGAGCGGCAGATTGCGGCGCGGGTTTTGAGTTTCTCCGGCCGTGAAGGTGACGTTGTTCCAGGCGTCCGCCGAAAACAACGAGCCGACCATTGCTGCTCCGACCACCATCATGGCGGGGACGAGATCGCCCCATGGCGCGAACTTTTGAGTGGCCTCGAAGCGCGGCGTCGTGAACATGCCGCTCCAGAGATTCGACCAGTTCGCGGCAGCAACGTCCGCGTTGGCGGCGATGGTCAGGCCGAGGACGATCAGCAGCACGAGTCCGATGGTTTTCGCGACGGTGAAGACGTTTTGAATCCACCGACCATGATCGACGCCACGGCAATTGAGCCACGTCAGAAAGACCGTCACCGCCACCGCGACCAACTGCCCGGCCGAGACCGTGAAGGATTTTCGTTCAAAGAACGTCAGCGGCTCGTTCATCCACGGCAACGTGCCGCGAATCGCGATGTCGAGGTTCTTGATTTCCAAGAGGACATTGTCCGTGCCCAGCGACGGCGCGAGCACGCCCAGATACTTCGCGAACGCCACCGCGACGGCTGCGATCGAGCCGGTTTGAATCACCAGGAACACGGTCCAGCCGTAA
>CAYSHJ010000065.1:0-15084 GCA_964430385.1 uncultured Planctomycetaceae bacterium | reverse complement strand
GAATCAATGCCGCCCGACAAACCGAGCACACAATCCCTGAAGCCGCACTTCCGCATGTAGTCCCGCAGGCCGAGCACCAGCGCGTCGAGTAAGTCCGCCTCTCTCACGCGAGTCGCAAGTGTCTTTTCGGTCCCATCTGTCCTCGGGGACGAATGGGATAAATTGGACACATGCGATGGCAGCGCGACATCGACGACGCGCAAGTCTACTTGGAACGGCGAAAGCTGTTCGACGACATTGCCCGACGCGTCCACGATCAGGCTGTTGCCGTCGAACACGAGGTCGTCGTTGCCGCCGACTTGGTTGACGAACACAAACGGCCGCCCGTGCGTCGCGACATGCCGCCGCAGAATGTTCAGGCGTCGATGCGGCTTGTCCTTTTCAAACGGACTGGCCGAGAGATTGATCAGCACGTCGGCCCCGGCGACGACAAGTTCGGCGATCGGATCGAACTGTCGCAACGGGCGGTCGTGATAAAACGTGTCCGGCTCGCCATACCAAGCGTCTTCGCAGATATGCACGCCGAGCTTCACGCCGCACAGTTCCATCGGACACACACGCTCGGCAGGGCGGAAGTAACGCTGCTCATCGAACACGTCGTAATTCGGCAGCAGCGTCTTGTGAATCGTGTCGAGCACTTCGCCGTTGAGCAACAAGCTGGCCGCATTCGCGATGCGACCTGCGGTAACGCGCCAGGTCGTCGGATGCCCGACCAGCACCGCCAACTCGCGCGGCAGCGACTTCGCCAATTCGACCACCGTGCGATCACACGCCGCAGCGAAGCCCTCTCGTAACAAAAGATCTTTCGGCGGATAACCGCTGATGACCAATTCCGACGCGATCAACAACTCGGCACCCGCGGCTTCAACTGATCTCGCCGCGTCGCGCACGAGTGCGGCGTTACCTTGCAGGTCACCCACGGTCGGGTTGAGCTGGGCCAGAGCGATCTTCACGAGCGGAATTCCTCAAACGATCACGCCGAGCGAGGGCATTGTCGACGCCCTCGCTCACACTTCGGGTAAGTGCGTTGATCCTGTTAGACCTCTTCGATTTCGAAAGTTGTTGCAATTGAGTCAAGTTTGCAGTTCATCTGCGGCCGTGTCTGAATCCGCAGGGTCAATTGCGGGAGAAGCCAGAGTACCAGAATCGGTACTACGCTGAGAAGTTTCTTGTCATTGACGACCTGGAGCGCGTTCTCACTCCGGCAGCAACGGCACGCAGACGAGTTCGCTGTCGCTGCGAGCGTACACGCGCGCGCCGGCGAAGGCCGGGTGAGCCCACGTAAAGCCGATGATGTTTGCTCGCGATTGCTCGAGATAGCCGCTGGGATTCAGCCGTGCGAGGATCAAGTCTCCTTCCTCGTTGAGAATGATCGCGCGGTCCGCGTCGCCCAGCCAGGCAAGACTTGCCTGCGGATTGCGGCCGCGCGGAGTCATCTGGTTGCCGTCGTCCCAAAGTTTTTTGGCCGTCTTCAGCTCGAAGCAGGTCAGGCCATATTGCTTGTCGAGCAGATAAACGTGCCCGTCTCGATACAGCGGCTGCGACATCAGGCCGCGCAGCGATTTGTTCTCTTCCCATGCCATCTCGGCTTGATGCGGTTGTGCCCCGAGCCGGATCGCCTTCGAGCCATCCCAATAGCCGCAGACAACGACGAGACCTTCCTCGAAGATCGGCTGCGCAATCGACACGCCGTACAACACTTTGTACGGCACGTGCCAAAACGGTTTACCGGTGACTGGGTCGAGGCCACGGATGTTTGTCTGCGTCCAGCAGATCAACTGCCGCTGGCCGTGATGCTCGATGACCAGCGGAGTCGCATAGCCCGCTTCGTCGGACAGACTGCGCCAAACTTCTTTACCCGTGAGCCGATCAAGCGCGACAATGCTGCCGCCATTGTCGCCGCCCGGCTGCACGAGAATGTTCTCGTCAAACACGTAAGCCGATCCGGCAAAGCCCCACGTCGGCACTCGGCCTTTCAAGTCTTTGATGTAATTCACCGACCAAATTCGTTCGCCCGTCTTCGCATCCAGACAGCGCAGTTCGCCGAGCGCACCGACCGTGTAAAGCTTGCCGTCAAAAAACGTCGGTGCCGCGCGCGGCCCGTTGCCGTAATCGAGATTGCCATACGTTACTGGATACTCGTGCTTCCAAACTTGCTCGCCGGAGTCAGCCTTCAAGCAGAGCACGCGCTCGACTTCGGGCTCCTTTTGCCGGTCTATGACAAAGACCTGGCCTTGTATGACCGTCACCCCGGCAAATCCGCCGCCGATCGGCTTCTTCCATTTCGCCTTCAGCCCGCCGTCCGGCCACCTTTCGGGCAGCTTCGGCCCGCGCCACGTGCCATCACCGCGAGACCCCCGCCAACGCGGCCAGTCCTCGCCGGTCTGCGATCTTTGAGCCGGCTCAGCAGAATCCGAGACATTCGCCGGCACCGCAAAAATCCACACACAGATCAAACACATCCTCGCCGAGAACATCGGCACCCCCTTGATTTCATCCGAGAGGACTTCTGAGGGATCGAACATCATTATTTCAACGGCTTGCGAGCCAAGTAGTAGACGTCGTAGCCACGTTTGGCACAGAAGCCGGGCGGACGGACATCCATCCCGTCGCGAAGCAGCGGCTTGTTGAAGCCGGCGGCTCGCAGTGCTTGTTGGATTTCGCGGTCCATCCAGGCGACGTGGAAGATCGTTTCTTGTTGGTGGCTCCAGAGTTTTCCGCGCGGGAGGAACCATTCAAGATCGAGTCGGCATTGCAGACCGTCTTCGATCGTTGACGCGTGCATCGCTAAGAGGAAGCGGGGCGATTGCTGCCAGTGCCCACCGGAGACTTGCTCTCGAAACGACAGCGCCGTGTTGACGTCGAACAGGAAATAGCCGCCGGGACGAACCGCGCGATGCACGGCGCGGAAAACTTTGCCGAGGTCTCGGCGATTGGCCAGGTTGTTTAACGCCGCTTGCTCGCACGTGACCAGATCAACCGTTTCCGGAAGACGGAAGTTGCGCATGTCCGCGCGGAGCACTTTGATTCGCAAACCGTTCTCGCGAGCGCGGGCACGCACGGTCCGGCAGAACTCCGGCGAGTTGTCCACGGCAAAGATTCTCTGGACTGAGCGAGCCAGGTTCAATGCCGTCCTGCCGCTGCCGCATGCCAGATCGCAGGCCGAGTCGATGCCCTCCATCAAGCCATCGAGCATCTTCGCTCTGGCGTGGTGGTTCATGTCGCCTGTCGGAATGAGTTCGTCGTAGAACTTCGCGAGCAGGCTGTAGGGCCGATTCTCATTCGAACTCATTCTTGACTCTCAAAGTCGTGGTCGGATTCTTTGTTTGACGGCTTTTCGTCTCACGGGAGGCAACGAGTCCGAGCACCGGGCGGAATGTTAGACTTCCAGGGCCTCGATGAGCGACCCTCAGAACTGGTTCAACCTCTTCAAACCTTCTAAGATCAACCTTCCCAAAAGCCCAAAAAGCCGAAGCCGAGCAATCTTCTCGTTGACGGCTGATTCCCCCGTTCGTACCTTACCCATCAACCGATATCAATTTGTGGCTTCCTCCAAGACGGTGTTTTGCCCGCCATTTGTGCCACAAACGATCGGCCGACTCCCGCCAGACTACCTCCCAGATTGTGAATCTGGGCCTCGCCACTCAGCCGTTGACACAAGGTTTCGTCATGACGGCTCACCCCAAAGTCGCTTTGTTGCTTCGCACCGTGTTTGCCGCAGTCGGCTTGTGCCTCGCCACCGAGGTCGCGACCGCGGCCGAGCCGCTGCATCAACGGATTGACCAGATCATCAACGCGGCGCCGTTCGCTCAGGTCGCGACGGTGTGTTCGGATGTTGAGTTTCTCCGCCGGGTGTCGCTTGACCTCAACGGGATCACCCCTTCCGCCGCGGAAGTGCGTGTCTTCATGGACGACCCCGCGCCGGACAAGCGAGTAAAACTTGTCGACCGCTTGCTGGCCAGTTCGCGATTCGCGCGGCAGATGGCGAACACGTTCAACGTGCTGCTCATGGAACGCCGAGCCGACGGGCATGTGCCGGCTCCGGAGTGGGAGAAGTTCCTGTACGAGTCGTTTCTCGCCAACAAGCCGTATGACCAATTGGTCCGCGAGATCATCGCGTCCGACGGCACTGATCCCGCGACACGACCGGCCGGGAAGTTTTTCCTCGAACGCTCGGCTGAGCCAAACCTGATGACGCGAGACATCGGCCGGCTGTTCTTCGGTCGCGACCTGCAGTGTGCTCAGTGCCACAACAGCCCGATTGTCGACGACTTTTACCAGACCGAATACTACGGCATCTTGGCCTTCGTGACTCGCAGCTTTCTGTTCAACGACGTGCAGGCCAAAAAGCAGTTCCTGGCCGAGAAGGCTGAGGGTGAGGCGAGCTTTTCATCGGTCTTCACGAAAGAGGCCGGCTCGACTAGCCCGCGATTACCGAACGGCACGTTCTTCGAGGATCCGTTGCTGCCGATTGGTGAAGAATATGCCGTAAAGCCCGCGGACACAGTGCGGCCGGTGCCGAAGTACAGCCGTCGAGCCAAACTGGCCGAAGTCCTCACGACGACAAATAACCCGCAGTTCAATCGCAATCTCGCAAACCGCCTATGGGCGATGATGCTGGGTCGCGGCCTCGTGCATCCGCTGGAGTTCGATCATTCGGACAATCCGCCGTCGCACCCGCAACTTCTCGAATTGCTCACGACCGAAATCGCAGCGACGAAGTACGACATTGAAGCCTTCATGCGCGAGATCGCGCTGACGCAGACCTATCAACGCTCGATCGAGCTTCCCGCCGACTGGACGACCGCGTCGCAAAAGGCCGCGGAATTGTTGGCCGCGATCGACACCGAACAAAAACAACGCGAGGCAGACCTCGAAAAAGTCAAAGAAGCCGCCAAGCAGCCGGAGATTGAGTTCGACGCCGCGAAAAAAGCGGCGGCGCCCACGCAAGAGGAACTCAACAAAATCACCACCGTCGCCGTCGAGGCTCGCAAGCAGTGGGACACCGTGCAGGCTCAAGTCAATGTGACGCAAACGCAACTCGCGCAAAAACAGGACTTCGCCATACCGGTCAGCGGAGCGGCGGCCAAAGCGGCGGAGGCTTTGAGCAAGCTTCCGAACGACGCCGAACTGAAGAAAGCGGTTGATTTCTTTCAGGCGCGCACGACACAACTCAACAACGAAATCGCCGCGATGACGAAAACTCGCGACGATCAAACCGTCGCCGCGAAAGTGAAACAGGACGCCTTCGCGACCGCCAATACCGCGATCGAGCCTGTCCGAGCGAAATGGCAATCCACCAAACAACCGCTTGAGGCCGCTCGTGAAAAGTACGAAGCGACGACACAAACCGTGCGAGCACAAAACGCAGTCACGCAACTCGCGGCGAAACGACTCGCCGGGTTAAGGACACTCGCCGGTTACAATGGACTCGTCGCGAAGTCCGACGCGGCGAACGCCGCACTCGCCAAATTACAAGCCGACACGACCGCTGCTCAGCAAACGCTGACTCAAGCCAACGCCGACGAAGCCGCGAAGAAAGCCGCTGAAGCGAAAGTGGCCGAGTTGGTTCCGCAGTTGGCCGCCGCGTCGCAACAAGCGCAATCGGCTCGAGACGGTCTGGCGGCCGCCCGCGAACAAATTACGCAGTTCTCGGTCGAGCACTTCTACGTGGCGACGCTGAAGCCGCTCAGCCCGGAACAGCTCGTGTCCAGCTTGCTCAACGCAACAGGTTTCGTGAATAACCAGATCACTGCGGCCAACGCTGAACTTGACAAGGCCGCTCAAGCACAGGCCGCCGCCGTTCCCGCGCCGCCGCTGGGCGGACGCGAGCGACAAGTTGAAGAGAACGTGTTTGAAAAGCTGATTCGACCGAACATCGGGCCGTTCGTCGCGTACTTCGGAGCCGGGGCGGGTCAACCTCAAGACCTCTTCTTCGCGACGGTTGACCAAGCGTTGTTCTCCGGCAACGGCGGCACCGTCTTCAGTTGGGCGGCGACCTTGGGGAACAATCTCGCCGCGCAACAAGACCCGAAACTGCTGGCGGAGGAACTTTACCTCAGTACGCTCAGCCGCAAACCGACCGACGCGGAACTCGTGGCGGTGACGACATACCTACAATCTCGCGGCAACGACCGCGTTCCCGCGATCCAAGAAATGGTTTGGGGCTTGTTGTCGTCGGCGGAGTTTCGGTTTAATCACTGATGTCGTCTACAGGAATCAGCCGGTTTGATGAAGGGGAGGGTTTAACGATGGGCATCGCAGAGCTTCAGCAGCGCATGGAGCGACTTGAGCGGGAAGTCGGTGAGCTCAAGGAACTCATACGCGAACCGCGAACGAAACGGGATCCCAAGTCTTGGATGAGGACAGTGGGTATCTTCAAAGATGATCCCGGCTTTCAAGAGGTCATTCGATTGGGGCGCGAATACCGTGAGTCGCAACCCTATCCGGAAGACCTTTAATCGATGCACGTCTTGGACACAGACCATCTGAGTGAGATCGTCTCGGGTACTGGTCCCGGCGAGGCACTTCAAATTCGACTCAGCCATTCACAACAACAGGTCGCCTGCACGATCGTTTCATTCGAAGAGATTTTGCGAGGATGGCTGGCCGAGATTCATCGACAGCGGAAACCACGAAACCAGACTCGAGCGTATCAGCGGTTTTTTGATGTTTTGGCGGCCTTTGAGAATTGGGATGTCTTTCCTTGGGACGAACCATGTGTTGAAGTTTTCGAGGATTTGATGACTACGCGGCTCGGTGTGAAAACGATGGATCTCAAAATTGCCAGTATCGCGATGAGCCGTGGAGCGACACTTCTGTCGAGAAACTTGAAGGACTTCAGCCGAATACCGGGTTTGGTGGTGGAAGACTGGTTGTCGTAGGATAGATCGAAGCGAGCTGAGTCATGGCGGAATCTTCCAAAGAAAATCCGGCACCAATCGAGCAGCGAATGAATGACCTCATAGGCGAAATAGCTGAAATCAAGTCCTATGCTCGACGCACGCACGGTTTAGTGGTGTTGCTGGTTTCCGTGGTGATTTGGATTCCATTAGTGGTGTCATTTGGCAGTTTGATGTCCCCTCAACCAATCGTAGCTCTGGTAGAACTTGTGCCAATTTGGATGTTGATCTATGGGGCGTGTCTGTTCGTTAATCGTTTGACATCATCTCGTGCTGAGAACCTCACGGTTCGTAGGGACTGACTCGCTAACCCGCAAATGACGCTTTTCAGGAGACCTCCCATGCGATGCTCTTATGCCTGTCAGTCGCCGGAGCACGGGATTGCTCGTCGGCAGTTCTTGGGTGATGTCGCCGCTGGATTCGGGGCGGTCGTGGGAGGCGGCATCAGCGTTCTGGCGCAGCCGGCGACCGCGGAGCAGTTGGCCAAGAAACAAATGCGCGTGCTCGTCGTCAACATGCACGGCGGGCTGAGTCAGCTTGAAAGCTGGGATCCCAAGCCAGGCACGGATACCGGCGGACCGTTCCGCGCGATTCCGACATCGGTTCCTGGCACTCACATTTGCGAATTACTGCCGCAGACAGCCAAGCAGATGCACCGTTTGGCGATCGTGCGCAGCATCGACACGAAAGAGAATGATCATGGCAAAGGGGCTTACATGATGCTCACCGGCCGGCGGCAAATGCCCGGCCAGGAGTTTCCGCAACTAGGAGCCGTCTCGGCGAAAGCCCTCAGCCCGGAGGACAGTGCCTTGCCGGGACACATTGTGATCACGCCCAACGGTGCCGGCGGTCGAGGCAACGACGCGGCGTATCTTGGTCCGAAGTACGCCAGCATCTCTTTGGGCAACGGCAACCCGCCGCCGAATTCGGCTCGGCCCGAAGCGATTAGCGCGGCTGCTGATGCCGCTCGCAACGCATTTCGCCGCGAGGCGAATGACCGCTTCGCACTCAAACGCCGCACGGCTCAAACAGATGCCTACGTGCAGAGTTTTGAGCAGGCTCAACAACTGATGCTGCAGCGCGACGTGTTCGACGTGACGAAAGAGTCCGACGCGGATCAAGCTCGCTATGGCAAGCACGACTTCGGCCGGCATTGCTTGTTGGCTCGGCGGCTGTTGGAGCGCGGCATCACGTTCGTGCAGGTGACGCATTCGAATTACGACACTCACAACGAGAATTTCAATTTCCACCTCGAACAATTGGGCGAGTGGGATTCTCCGTTCGCCACACTTGTCGGCGACATGGCAGAGCGTGGGATGTTGGACTCGACATTGGTCGTGGTACTGTCCGAGTTCGGTCGCACGCCGAACATCAATCATCTGTTTGGCCGCGACCATTGGGGATCCGCGTGGTCCGTGCTTCTCGGTGGCGCGAAGGTGCATCCCGGTGCCGTCATCGGAAAGACCAACGAGAACGGCACCAAAGTGATCGACCGCGAAGTGACTGCCGGTCATCTGTTCCACACGTATCTGCAAGCCCTCGGTGTGGACTCGACCGGTTCTTTCGACATCGGTGGCCGCCCTCAACCGATCGCCGATCCCGCATTCGCCGGGATCAAAGAACTCATTGCGTGAATTTCCAGGCGAGGAGGTTGGTGCAGGCGTTGGTTCTCCGAGCGAGTGGCGACTTCGGAAAGCATCCCGATTACGTTTCACGCAGAGCGCTGACGATTGGCATGCGGACGGCGCGGAGCGCGGGGAACAGGCCACCCAGCAGTCCCATCGTGAGCGCCATGATGGCCCCGCGCAGCAGGACGTTCGGACCGAAGCGGAAGGCGAATGTGATCTCGCTGAACGTGGCCCAGTTCGCCGTGCCGGTTGAGAGGCCGTTGAAGGGTAGCGTCGCCAGACAGCCCAGCACTCCGCCGAGCAGGCACAACAAGACGGACTCAAACAGAAAGGAAGTCAGGATGCTGCGCCGGCTGAATCCGATCGCGCGGAGTGCTCCGATTTCGCGACCACGGCTGGCGACGGCGGCATACATCGTGTTGGCGGCGGCGAACATCGCGCCCAGAGTTAGGAAGGCGGCGATGGCGAATCCGACAAACTTGATGGCGATCGACGCTGACATCTGCCGCTCGAAGTATTGCGGCTCGTCAACCGCATCGAGCTTGAATTGCTCGTCATCCCGAATGCGTTTCAACAGCGCCAGTTTGGCTGTTTCGTCCCGGGCGCGGAGGTTCACGGCCGATAAGGCATTGGGTTGGCGTCTGGCACCCGTCAGGTCGCGGAGATCGGTCCACACTTCGGATTCCGCCGAACTGCCCGCAGCTTCGTAGTAGCCGACGATCTCGAAGTTGACCTTGTTGATTTCCAGCTTCTCGCCGAGCGCCAGGTTCTGAAAACGGTCGGCCATGCGTTCGCTGGTGATCGCCTCGTTCAGGCCGGGGCGGATATCGCGTCCGCGGACGATCTTGAAACCGGGACGCAGGCCGCGACCACCCTCCTGCAGTCCGCGAACGATCAGGTTCGTTGTGCCGCCGTTGCCACGTCGCGGCTTTGTCAGAATCGTGACGAACTCCGCCGAACACATGGGCTGTCCTGTGCTGTCCTGAGCGATGCCATCAAGGTTGGCGATCTCTTTCGCGAGCTTCTGGTCGATGCTGCTGGAGGTCTCCTCGGTCGTCCCTTTTCGTAGGACGATTAAATCCAGTTTGTCGCCGCTGATGCGGAGCGCGTGGTCCAGACCGTCGGTCAGACCGAACGTCAGCACCGTGGCCCAGACGACGAGGCCCGTCCCGACGACGGTCATCAGTGTGGTGACCCAGCGAACGCGAAGATTGCGGACGTTGTATTTGACAGGAATCATTGGCTGGCTCGCTGAAAAAAAACACTGTGTGGGCTAGCGGGGGGCGTTAGCCCCTCGGTTGCTGGATTCCGACGCGACTTTGCATGAACCGGGGGGCTAACGCCCAATGGCACTCACTTTGAACTGTAGCTGAACTCGCAAGAGTTCAGAGGATCGCCGAAACCGGCTGAATTCTTGCGAATTCAGCTACGTCGAACAGCAACGTGAATTTGAAAGTCGGACAAAGTGAGTGCCATTGGGCTAACGCCCCCGCTGGCCAAATTGTTACTCGCACTACACGACGCGGCGCAGGCCATCGATGACCGACAATTGCGCGGCACGCACGGCGGGGACAAGACCGCTCACTAGTCCAATGCCGGCGGACGTGGCCAACAAGTACAGCAGCCACGGGCCGAGCATCTCATGCACGGAAAACGGGAAGATTTGCGAACTGAGTTGATGCAGCAATTCCAGGCACGAGCAGCCGATGATGATCCCCAAGAGGCCACCCAGCAGCGTGATCGAGCAGGCTTCGCCCAAGATCGTGACGAGCACGCGGCGGCGCGAGAACCCGATGGCCTTGAGCACCGCGATTTCGGTCGTGCGTTCGCGCATCGACATGGCCATCGCGTTGGCCGCTACCAGCGACAATGAAAACACGACCGCCAACCCAATGTTGCGAATGTAAGCCTGCACGTTGCCCAGCATGTCCGAGAACATTTGAGCGAATGCGGCTTCGGTCTGCGTTCGCGTGGGATTATCGGAACTCGCGAAACGCTCGTCGATGGCCTGAGAGACGTTGGCCATCGCATCCGAGCTGGCCACCCGTGCGAAAATGGTCCCCGCGTTGCCCGATCCCGGAGCGTTCATCTGCCGCAGCCCTTCGTCGAGATACTGCCAATTGAACCACAGCGAATCAGTGTTCTTGGGTGAATCCCACACGCCGCAGAGAACCAAGTCCAAGTTGAACGGATAGAAAGTTCCCTTCAGCGGAATCCGTTCGCCAATCTTCCAGCCGCGTTTCTCGGCCAGCCGTCGATCGACCACGCAACCGCTGCGAGTCTTCCGCCACTCTTCGAGTTGCCGCGGATCGATGCTGAATTCATCCCACACGTCAAACGCGTTCTTGGGATCACACCCGAACTGCGCAAACGGCATTTGCTCTTCTTTGTAGTTGCCGCCGTACCAGGCATACGGCGTCGCAGCCTTGATGCCCGGAGTGCTGGTGATGCGATCGACATACGCAATTGGCAAGAGCCCAGAGAACCCTTGACTGTTCATGACCACGATCCGGTGATACTTTTCTGCCTCTTTGCCCCACTCGCCCTGCATGGCCATGTAGCCGTGCAGCACGGTCATGAGCGAGAGACTGAAGCCAACCGACAAGATCGTCAGCGACGAGCGCAGTTTGTTGCGTTTCAGATTACGCCACATGTAGAGAAGCACTTGCATATTGATTAGCTCCGCACGGCGTGCATTCCTTCGACCAGCACGCCTTTCTGTAAATGCAGCACTTGCTTCGCGCGAGCCGCCGCATCGGGGTCGTGCGTGACCATGATGATCGTCTTGTGAAACTCGCGATTCAGTCGTTCCATCAAATCCAGGATTTCGCCCGCCGACTTGGCGTCGAGATCGCCGGTCGGCTCGTCCGCCACCAGCAAAGTCGGATCGGTCGAAATGGCACGCGCGATGGCGACTCGTTGTTCCTGCCCGCCGGACAATTGGCGCGGGTAGTGATCCGCGCGGTCGCTCAATCCGACGACCTGCAACGCCGCCTCAACATGCTCTCTGCGTTCCCTCCGCGACAGCGAAGTCAGCGTCAGCGGCAACTCAACATTCTCGAATGCCGTCAGCACGGGAATCAGGTTGTAAAGCTGGAAGATGAAGCCGATGTGCCGCGAGCGCCACCGCGCCAGTTGGCTCTCGGACGTTTTCTCCAGACTCTGACCGCACACGGTCACGGTACCGGAGGTCGGTCGATCCAAGCCCGCGACCAGGTTCAGCAACGTGGATTTGCCAGATCCTGACGGCCCCATGAGCGCCAAGTAGTCACCCTGATTGAGCTGAAGGTTGATGCCCGTCAGTACGGGGATCGTGATCGCATTGCGGTGAAATTCTTTGTAAACGTCGTGGACGGCGACAATCGGTTCGCCGTTGTCCTGGTGTGCTTCAGCCAAAGGTGTTCTCCAGAATTCGAGGTTCCCACTAACCCAAAGCGTGAGCGATGGCGAATGGCGACGCCCTTGCTCACGCTTCGTGTTGGTATGAAATCTAGGCTAACGGATGATTTTCACAAGCTGCCCTGACTGAATCTCCGGAGGCGCGATGACAACGCGCTCGCCACCGGACAGACCGTTGGTGATCTCAGTGCGTTTGTCGCGTTCGGTGCCGGTCGTCACGTCCAGGCGGTGCACGCGATCTTGATCGTCCACGCTCCACACGAAGCGACCGGAATTGTCGGATCGAATCGCCTGGCTGTCGCAAAAAATCCGGTGCAACGGCTTTTCGGCCGTTGTCGTCGTTTCGGCGGGCAGGAAGTAAACCGTGGCGCTCATGTTTGGAAAGAGCCTGTCATCGACGTTGATGATCTCCACCTTCACCTTGATCGTGGCTCGTGCCCGATCGCCCATCGGGATGATCTTGCGGACGCGGCCCTGATAACGCAGACCCGGAACGGCATCCACGGCAACTTCGGCCGACTGACCCGGTAAAACGCGGCTGATGTAGTCTTCCTTCACGTCGCAATCGACTTCCAAATGGTCCAGGTCGGCCACCGTTACCGCGGAACCGCGGCCGGAGGCCTCACCCATGCCGCCTGGCAGAATCGATTCGCCCACCTCGGCATCCTTGGAAATCACCGTGCCATTGAACGGAGCCCTGATGAACATATTGGCTTTCATTTGCTGCGCCTCGCGCACCCGCGCCTCGGCCAGAGCAATTTCGGCGGCCAGCAAAGCGCGGCGCACCACGGCTCCCTCGTGTTTGAACTTCTTCTCGTCGTACTCGGAATCCGAAATGACCTTGGATTTCCACTGCCGTTCCGCGCGCTCAAGTTCGCGTTGATTCTGCAGGATCACGATTTCTTGCTCTTCGAACGCGGCTTTGGCACGCGACAACGTCGCGTCGGTCGCCGCCAACGAGGCCTCCAGATCGGCGTGTTCGAGCACTGCCAACACCTGACCTGCCTCGACGCGACTCCCTTCCTCGACATGCACAAACTCGATTCGCCCCGGAGCCCGTGCGCCGATCTTGGCTTGTCTGCGAGACTCCAAGTAACCGGTCGCGACCACCAGGGCATCCGCGGATCGTCCAGACTCCACCGTCACCGACGCCAGTCGAACTTCCGGACGCGACTGCATCATTTCCGGGACAGTCAGCCAATTCCGGCCGGTGGAAAGCCAGTCGTTTTTGACGGCCACCGCGACGCCGGCCACAACGATTCCAAGCAGCGCTGCCGCAATGAGCAACGGCTTGAACGACCGCTTGAGCCACGAACTTTTCTCTGGCGGTTCGGCGCGCTGAATTCGCAACTTGGCCAAAGCGTCCGACGATGAATCCGCTGCCGCGGAAGAAATGGCCATGAGAGATTTCTCGATGGGACTTGGGACAGTCGCCAGCCACCGCGAAACCCAGCGCGTGAGCCTGACTGCCACTTCTCGTCAATCGCACCGACAACCGAAAAGCGTGAGCATCAGGCTAATCAGCAAACATCTCCATCGTCAATTCGCGCGCGGGGACGATTCACGGCTGGCGAGAAGTTCCGTTTGGCGAAAGGTTGCCGTCGTGGGTGCCACGTCCCTGACCATCGGGAAGGGCGTGGAAATTCGAGGACAACACAATCCACACGCCCTTCGATGACTCAGGGCGTGCCACCCAAACTGACCCACTGCCGGAAATCTCGGCTCGTCAAGCGGAAACGTGACCGTAACGTTTGTCACGGTAGAATCCTGATACAGGAGGGGCTGGATATCGAGACTGGTTCGCCAAGGGACTTCAAGCCACCGGTTTGACCATCGATCCGAAACACGGCGATGTTGTTGCCGGGCATGTTCGCGCACAGCAGCAATGTTCCGTTGGCCGCGATCAACAAGTTCTGTGGGCCTTTGCCGAGGCTTGGTTCGATTCCGATCAACGCCAGCCGGCCATCGTCGCCAATGCGGTACACAGCGATGCTGTCGTGACCGCGATTGGTGCCGTAGAGGAACCGACCGTTCGGCGTAATCTTCAGGTCGGCACAATGGCTCGTGCCAGCAAAATCCGCAGGTAGTGTCGAGATCGTCTGTCGCTCGGTCATCATGCCAGTTTCCGCAAGGTAGTCGAACACGGTGATCGAGTTCTTCAGTTCGTTGATAACGTAAGCGTGTTTCCCATTGGGATGAAACGTCAAATGCCGAGGCCCGGCACCGGGAGGCGTCTTCACAAACGGTGGTTGATTGGGCAAAAGCTTCGCTGTCGCAGCATCCAGCCGATAACTCAGCACCTGATCGAGACCCAAATCGGCTGCGAAGGCAAAGCGGTTGTCGGGACTGACCACGATACAGTGAGCGTACGGCCCTTTCTGTCGAGCAGGATCGACACTCGAACCGGCGTGTTGAAAGAACGACGTCGCTTCACCGAGCGAGCCATCTTCCTGCACCGGCAGGGACGCGACATTGCCCGTCGAATAGTTCGCGACGAGCACCGTCTTGCCGGTTGCGTCGATATCCAGGTAGCAACTCGCGGAGCCGCGAGTCGACTGCCGGTTCAACAGTTTCAACCGGCCGGTGCGACCTTCGAGAGCATAGGCGGCGACCTGTTCGGGATCTTTGCTACCGAACGACTTCGCGTGAATCGAATACAGAAACTTCTGATCCTTCGACACGACCATAAAGAACGGATTTTCGACGTCGCTCGTCCGATGAACCTGCTTCAGAGCACCAGTCGTCGGCCCCAACTGGTAGGCGTAAATCGCACCCTTGTCTCCGGTCGCAAAGGCCGAGATGAAAACCAGCGGCTCATCGGCATTCGTCGATTGAATTGCGGTATTGAGCATCGCACCAACCATGAATGGAAACAGGAATCGTACAAAATTGTGAGTCATGAATTCCTCCGGGCGAGCGAGAGTTCTGACGAATCAGCGGATGTTATCGCGGATTAGACTTTTGTCGAATCAGCCGCTGAGCGCTAGCCCACGGTTTGATTTCGCTGAACCGTGGGCTAGCGCCCAATGGCACTCACTTTGTAATTTGTTTGCGAAGGCGATCATGCTTGGCATGAGATTTGCGCATTCTGATAAAGAGTCTTTATCACTGCCAGATTGTCATGGGGGCACGGATGTCCGACCAGGGTGCATTAA
>CAYSHJ010000064.1:0-2305 GCA_964430385.1 uncultured Planctomycetaceae bacterium | reverse complement strand
GGCGCGTTTTTCGAGGACCATCGGCTCGTTGGGGCGCTCTCGAAATCGCCTACCCATTGTGATTGTCGAAAATTAGCCCCGTTCTGCACCGAAAAGTGAATCGCCATAACTCCAAGCGCCACCTACGGCAGTGCCATTCGTGTCAGGAACCATTTTCTGGCGATAAATGGTTATAGACGATCCTGGCTCCGTTTCTGCGCTTGGCCACACTATCGCGTGGATTGAGTCTGGCGACACGGGCCTCGTCATCGTGCTGCCCATTCCCAACCGTTACGAAGAATGATAGCGTGGCCGTGGTCATGGAAGTGGCTGGTTCTGTTTCTAAGGAGATCGAAAATGACTCAGATCATCATTGACCAAGAACTGCGTGAGAAGCTGCTTCAATCGACGTTCGTGGAGTTCGTGGACGACTCCGGGACGGTACTCGGTTCGTTCATTTCGTACCGGCAAACTCCGTCCGATCCGAGTCTGATCCCGCCCATCACCGAAGAAGAGCGGAAGCGTCTGCACTCGGAACCGGGAATCTACACAACCGAACAAGTCTTGGAACGATTGCGGAGTTTGTGATGTTCACCGTCACATGGACGCAATCGGCTAGCGACCAACTCGCCGACATCTGGATGAAAGCTGATTCGCCCATGCGGGACGAAATCACAAAATACGTGCAATATCTTGATTGCCACTTGCGAGCCAACGCAGATCGACTCGGCGAATCACGCGAGACGGGTGTCCGAATCTTGACCGACACGCCGCTCGGAATCGAGTTTCACGTATTGGGACCCGACCGCCTCGTGACCGTGGTCCGGGCTTGGGGCATTCGATTCAAAAACTGATTGCAACCGTAGATTGACAATCGTGGGGCAAAAGGCGCAGCACGTACACCACGTGAACATCAGCGGACGGAATCCCAGTGACTTTGCCAGGCTCATCATCAGCGAGGCGATGGGCAACCTCCGCGGACCAAGCTTCAGCGATTTCTGGCGATGCAAAACAATCAATGCTTTCAACGAGCCGCTCGCCAAGAAAGAGTCGCTCATTCGCAAAAGGCAAAAGGGGACGCAGCACTTTTCAAAGGCAGCAAAGGCAGAATTTGGGTCAGGTCTGAATGGCACTGCGGTGTGTCAGCACCGCTTTGGAACTTTCTTTCGAGCGATTGCCATTCAGACCGAGGTATTTGTTTTGGTCCCCATCCAGCTTGCCTGGATGGTGAATCAGATTCTTGGGGTTCGCCGCCACTGTGATCTACTTCACCATCCGCACAAGGCGGATGGGGTCTGAGACTGGAGTTTGTCTTGAGTAGCCGCGTCCATCTCTTTGACAAGTCGTCCGCCGAGAGAGAACTCACTGCCGACGTAGTCCGGCGGGTCATGCAGGATGCCCTCGATGACTTCCGGGAACGAGTACGCCTCGCGGTCCTTCGGCTGCTGGAAGCCATAGGTCTCGTAGTCCGCGACCAGCGATTCCGTCAGCCGCACGACGATGCTGGCCGGAGCCATCTCGAAGTAACTGCGAGCATGATTGCCGGCGACATCGTTCAACTCGCCGATGGCTTTGAGCAAGCTGCGAGTCCAATCCGCTTTGGCTCCGCAGTCGTTGAGGTTCAGCGCGAATTCCGGCCGAGACGATCAGCAGTTCGTTGAAGTGGAACAGCGCGGGAATCTGTTGCTTGTAGGTTTGAAGCTGGTGGAACGCATTCCAGATCGTCGCGTCCTCGCTGGCGGCGTTCTTGAGTTCCAGCACGCTCAGCGGCAGTCCGTTGACGAAGACCACGATGTCCGGTCGCCGGTTGTGCTGGCCCTCGATGACCGTGAACTGATTGACGGCGAGCCAGTCATTGTTGGCCGGATCGTCGAAGTCGATCAGCCGCACCAGGTCGCCAGCGATCGAGCCATCCGCGCGTCGATACTCGACCTCGACGCCATCGCACAGCATCCAGTGAAACTTGCGATTGTTCGCCACCAACGACGGCGAATCGGTCAGCAACACTTTCCGAAACGCCTCATCGCGGGCTTCGGCTGGAATCTTGGGATTCAGCCGGTCGATGGCAGCGCGAAGCCGTCCCACCAGCACGACATCGCTGAACGAATCACGTTCGGCGGCCGCTTCGCCCGGTGCCAGATCAGGACCGGAAGCGACAGCATAGCCCAACTCGCCGAACCACGAGAGGCAACGCCGTTAAGGATTTTTGTTCGCGTATCCAAGGGGAAACGACAGATCCCGAAGGGATCAAAGCTATTAGCCGGTGGTCGCCGAAGGCGCACCACCGGTTCAAAGCGAATGGATGTGTTGCATCCCGGAGGGATGC
>CAYSHJ010000063.1:0-5569 GCA_964430385.1 uncultured Planctomycetaceae bacterium | reverse complement strand
CACTGGAACCGATCGCGGATGTCGCTCCAAAACGTCCCGGAACCAGCTTGGCCGAATGGGCCGAGCAAAACGCTGAAGATTGGGGTGACCAATTGAATTCTGAAAATGTGGAAGCCTTCACCGGTCGGAAATTCTGATGGTGACTCGCCACGTCTTGCTGGATACGAGCTTCCTCATCGCTCTGGAAAACCGCAGCGATCCGCACCATCCCGATCCGACAAGGAATGGGGACTGACCGACTGTCTGTCGTTCGCGCTGATGACATCGGAGGACATCTCCGAGGCACTCACGGCGGATGTTCATTTTCGACAAGCGGGTTTCGAGGCGCTCTTGCTCGCGAATTGAAGCTGATGGGCCATTGCATTGCTCTTCGTTCCCACGACGAAGTCAGGCTAGACTGACGCCGAAACGAATGATCTGAAGGAGACAATTCATGCGAACGATCAGCATCGACGAAGCCCGCGCGGAATTGCCTCAAGTTCTCGCTGAAGTCGAGGCGGGGGCCGAGGTCATCATCGCGCGCGGAGAGAAACCGATCGCGCGTTTGGTGCGGATCGCAGACGTGTCGGATCGGCGACGGCCGAAAGTGGGTGAGCTGCGAGGTGCTCCGTTTCAGATTCCCGATGAAGCATTCGCGCCGCTCACTGACAACGAACTCAAGGAGTGGGGGCTGTGAGATTGCTGCTCGATACGTGCGTCTTTCTGTGGTTGACCACGGAGCCATTCGGGACCGCAGAGTTCGACTTTTACTTCATGCTCAAGTACACGAACGTCTTGCCGTCGCGGGACCAACTGACGCAGATGTTGTTGCGGTCCTCGGGCTGTTTCGGGTAGCGGACGGACGGCTTCTCTCCGTCCGGGTCGATTTCAAAAATTTGGGTTCGCGTTGATCCGGCGGGATGTCGAGCGAACATCAGACGCTTGCCGTCGGGCAGCCACGAGAAGTCCGAGCTGACATCCTTGGCGTCGCACAGGACTCGCAGGTTGGGATCGCCTCCCGTCACGTTCACGATGCCAACATCGAGGACTCCGTTGGGGCGATGTCCCTTGAAGCAGATCCGTTTGGAATCGGGCGACCAAGTGAAGTTGTGCTCGATGTAGTTGTACGGGCTTTGGCCGTCGGGAAAGACCGAACGCTTCTCGTTGGTGGTGATGTCGTGGATGACGAAGTTGTTGGCTCCTTTGACGTAGGTCGTCTGTTTTCTATCGGGTGAAAAGTCGATGGCCCAGCCCTGCGGGTCGATCAACTCTGGCTCGGCGTCCCCTTCGAAGTTTCGGACGAACACGCCTCGTCCGTATCTGGAATAGGCGATCCTTTTGCCATCGGC
Organism: uncultured Planctomycetaceae bacterium; assembly: GCA_964430385.1. GTDB lineage: Bacteria > Planctomycetota > Planctomycetia > Planctomycetales > Planctomycetaceae > CAYSHJ01. Next base: position 4,241 of record CAYSHJ010000063.1, on the reverse strand, counting down.
AGACCAGTGGGGAATGCAGCCGATTCCCAAGTCGCGGACCGCATCCGTTTCCACGCTGGCGATCAACAAGTGGGCGGCGACGTTGCTCTGCCCGCGCTTCCAACCATCGACGGCGACCCACTTGCCATCGGGCGAAATCTCTGGCGAGAAGATGTTCGGATAGTCCGGGATGGCGATCGTCAGCGTTTTGCCGTCGGCGAACTGAACGTGGATTTCGTTCGGAGGGACGTGACTCGTCGTGAACGGGTATTCGTCGAGCGACAGCGAATGGTCTAGATTCACGTCCAGACGTCGGAAGTACTCGGTGCTGAGTGCCGCCAACGCCACGCCCGGATGGAAGCGGAACTCTTCGAGTTGCAGCTTGCCGTCGTCGTCCTCGTCCTTGGCCGACTCCCAATGGGCGAGGAAGTTGACCAGCGGACTCAGTTGGTACTCGCGCAACGAGAGGCCCCCATCGTGGTCATCGTCGAATCCGGGAAACAGGCAGGCGGCGATCGCGACCTGATCGGCAGTCAGCGCTTCCAATTCGTTGGGAGTCAACCGGCCATTCAAATCTACATCCAGATTGAGAAACGTCGTCACCGGGTCCGTGCGATGATTGCTGGTGGCGAACTCAGCGTAGCTGAATTTGCCGTCGTGATTCTGGTCGGTCGATTCGATCCACCACTTCTTGTCCCGTTCCTCCATCGCACCGAGTGCTTGCGAGTAGTCGCTCACATTCACAAAGCCCTCACGATCTGGAGTGAATTTGCGGAACAGCCGCCAGTCGACGACGCGGCCTGTTGTCGATCGCAGCAACTGGCCCTCAGGTGTTCGCACGCCGAAAGCGATCTTCAGCAGCTTGGCCGCTTCCTCGCGAGTGACCTTCTGGTCGCGATCCAGATCCCAATCGCCGAACTTCGTCTCTGCGAGACCTCGAACGTGTTGTCCCATTTTGGCGGTCTCGAATTCTTCGGTATTCAGCGAGCCATCGCCATCCCCGTCCCATTCGCCCCAGCGACGGATCAGTTCCTTCGAGGACTTCTCAGCTAACTGAACCACCGGATCGGCGATTGGGCCGCGTTGCGCTTCGGGAATCCAAAACGGCAGCGTCATGAACTCGGAAAGGTTCATGCGGCCATCGAGATCCGCGTCGAAGACCTTGAAGTCCCGGCTCAGTCGCTTGGCCAGAAGGCTTCCCTCAGCCGTGAACTCCGCCTCCGACAGCCAACCGTCGGAGTTGCCATCCAGCACCACAAACTTCGCCCCAGCATGAGCTGTCTGAAACGGCCACTCGGTCAGCGACAACGATTGGTCGTTGTTCAAATCGAGCCGACGAAAATACTCCGCCGAGAGGGCCGCCAGTGCCGGGCTGGGCAGGAAGTGGAACTCGTCCGGGCTGAGCTTCCCATCCGAGTTCTTGTCGATGACGAAATGCCAAGCGGCCATCAGGTTGACGTGTGGGATCAACAGGAACTCGCGCAAGGAATAGACGCCGTCGCGATCGTCATCGAATCCGTCGAGCCAGTTCTTCCCCGGCGGTCCCCAGCCAACCGGCAGCGCCGCCAATTCCTCGCGAGACAACCGGCCATTCAAATCCACATCCATCGCCAGGAACTGGCCGATGGGCTCTGTTCGATGCGAGCTGGTGGCGAACTCGGCGAAACCGAACTGCTCGTTGCCGGCCTTGTTGATTGTGGGGAACCACTTCTCCGCCGTCTCGGCCGTTCCGCCAAGAACCTTGATGTACTCCTCGCGTTTCACCTTCCCGTTGGCATCGGGGTTCAGGCCGCGAAACATTCTCCAATCGACGACCCGTCCGATGTGGTCCCGCGCAAGTTCGCCGCTGGGAGTGCGCACGCCGTAGGCGATATCCAACACGCGAGCCGCCTCTTTGAGCGAGAGCTGCCCATCACGATTCAAATCCCAATCGGTGAAGCCCGTCGATTCCAAACCCGGAACGAGGAACGGAATCGCAGACTTCTTGAACTCATCCGGAGCCAGCACGCCATCGCCGTTCTGATCCCACGCCTTCCAGTGCTTGGTCAATCGAGCCAGCTTCGTCTCCGCAAGGACAACCACCGGATTGGCCAACGTGCCGCGCAGTTCCTCGGGCTGCCCAACGGGGACGGTCACGAACTCGGCCGGACTCATCCGGCGATCGCCATCCAAGTCAAACATCTTGAAGTCGCGAAGCAACACGGGCATCTCCCGTCCGCCCCGCTTCAGATACTCCGCCTCGGTGAGCGATCCGTCCGCATTGGCATCGCACCCCGCGAACTGTGCGCCGAGCGGATTCTCGGCCAGCGGGACCGCAACCGCTGCCGCCGGTTGAGCCTGACATCGCGAGAGCTCAATCGCACCGATCATCAACACGACGACGGCCAAGATCACTCGTTTGGAAAGAGTGTCAAACGGACGGAACACGGATTGATTTGTTGAAAACATGGAACCTCTCCGAGAGTCATCGAAAGTGTCGGCTCGTCGTGCGGACCAGAGTTGTGATGGCAAACAAGAACAGACACAATGTCTTTGTCTCACTTCGGCGTCAATGGTCATCGAGCATGATGGCCTCAGAACCGCCATCAAATGGAATCTCAGTCGCAGGAGCGACTGAGCTACGTAGGCGAGTCGCTCCCGCGACTCGCATTCCGTCGCGTGTCAACGATTCATTCTGTGAAAGGCACAATTCGACGAGTCGATCCAGCGTCGAATTCGCACCACGTTCAATGGTTGCAAACCCGGAGATTACCGATGCGTCAACTTAGGGTACGACCTCTGATTTGGCCGTTTGCCGTTGCTGTGATTCTGGCATCTACCGCCGCGCTCCGCGCGGATGAGCCGGCTCCGAAGGTTCACGAAGTTGTTGCCGACAAATTTGCGAAGCAGGATCGCGATCAAGACAAGCAGCTTTCGGTTGCCGAGTTTCAAGCGTGGTACGGCGCGGATCGCCGGCGGTTTCGCCCGACGGGAAGTGGATTGCACTCGATGGGCACGGGCCGAAGGGAGACTTGGGCGGACAGACGATGCTCATCACCGACTTCGAAGGTAACAACCTTCGCAACTTGGGGCTGGGCATGATGCCGACGTGGTCGAAGGACCGGAAGCAACTGAGTTTCTCGCGCTCTGGCATTGAGGTCATCAACGCCGACGGCACAAAGCAGCGGTCGCTGACCAACGGTAGCGGCTGGGGAGCACAATGGTCGCCCGACGGCAAGAAGATCGCGTATTACTCCGGCCTGCAAATCATGACGCTGGACGTCGCAACCGAGAAATCCACGCCGCTGGAGTCGTCGATCAGCCGCCGTCTCGCTTGAAGGCTCGCCAACCTAGAGGCGTGTCGGTCGCGGCCAACACCGTGACATATTTCGGCTGGCCATCGAGCATCGCCATCCCATTCAAGTGGCAACAATCTTCAGGAGCCAGCCGCGTGACAAAGCTCGGCTTCCAGCGCGGCCTGAAGCTGACTTCGGAATCCAACGTGCAGAGGCACGAGAACTTCGTATTGATGAACCACAGCCGTAGCCGCAAGCTGCCAGCTTGCGAGCATTCCCCGTCGGATTCCCCTCAAGCCATCTCATGCACGCTCACATCACCCGTGACATGACTGGCCCGAGGCAAAAAGCAGGCATCGTGACGGATCGTGGTATCGAGACTCTCCGCAGTCGCCGGATCATTGTGCAGCGTCCAAATAGAGTTCCGCGTGCCGACTGCCATCCGATTTTGATCGACGGCCACACCCATCGCCTTGTCGAACGTCCGCAGCAACATCGACAGCTTTTCCTGCCGAGCACGAAACACCGCCAGCTTGCCGAGCTGATACGTCGTGACCAGTAAAGAAGCCTGCACCCGTTCCAAGATCGCAGGCAAACCAGTCGAGTGGATATAGCGGAAGGCATCGGGATCGGACGGAGCCGGTGAATATCCTGGGCGAAGAAGTTCCGTCATGTCGAACCTCCTTGTCTGGCATGACCACAACGAGCCGGGAAGTTAGACCGGAACGCCGCACAAGTCAGCGCGAGTTCTCCGTAGCCCGTAGCGATAAGCAGCCTTGCTTGTCGCCGAGCGTGCGACAGACATTCGATGCGCAACGACCCCTGTGCGCGCGACTGACGCAAGCTGGCAGCTTGCGGCTACGCCGAGAACGCCTCATCAATCTCGGACGCCAGTCCGACGATCGTGTCCTCGCCGTCGTTCCCCGCCAGCGTATCCGTGCCCAGCCCGCCGTCGAGCGAATCGTTGCCGAGGCCACCCAGCAGGAT
>CAYSHJ010000062.1:0-2587 GCA_964430385.1 uncultured Planctomycetaceae bacterium | reverse complement strand
TTCTCCAACACGGTGACTCGCATCCCCGCGCGTCCCAAGGCCCTCGCACAGGCCAGACCGGCGAAACTGGCGCCGACAACAACACAGTCTGCTTTTTCCATGCTTCTTACGGCCAGGCTTCGAACTTGATCCTCTTTCCAGAGAGCAGCGGGAACCTGACCGTGCCGTATCAGCCGACGATGACGCGCGGTTGGCGAGCGGGATCGGGCTCGGCTTCTCGGATCAGCCTGCGGACCATCAAGGGGACGTTGCCTTCGCCGAACAGCACGAAGCCCAGGTTCATCGCCAACGGGTTTTCGTCGGACCAGCCGAAGTGCAACTCCGGCGGCGTGCCGGATTTCGAAAGCTCCAATGCGATCGACGCCAGCGTGTGAGCAATCGAAGCGCAGTTCGACACGCGGACGATGAAGCGGCCTTCCTCTTCCGTCACCTCGATGATCGGCGATTGGTAAAACTCGCTGACATCACCCAGGTTCGCCTCGACGAACACGATCGGCACACCGGCATCGAGGTGATGCACCTTGCGAATCTGCTCTTCTTTCTCGGCCAGCGATCTGTCACCGCCGACTCGGTGCGGCACGAGGTACGGAAACTCCAGATGCCGCAGCGCGTCCCACAGGAAGTGCGACTCGTTGTTGACGAAGCGAAAGCTCAGAAATCGCAGCTCCGTATTGCGTTGCCAGCGCGAAATCAGCGACGACATAATCACGGCGCCGATGAAGCAACCGGCGATCTGCATGCCTACCGGCTTTTCGTACACGATCATGGTCGTCACATAGAAAAATACCACCATGATCAAGACGTAGTGCCATGCGATGCGACTCCACTTCGGCCCAGATCGTTTGCGGTACAAGTCGATGACCGTCGCCACGCACGCGCTGGAGATCAACACCATCACGCCAGTCGCATACGCGGCACCCTGCTTATCCACGTCGGCCTTGAAGATCGCCGTCACCAGGATGTTGATGAACGTGAACAGCACGACCAAGGCTTTGACCTTCAACGCCCATTCGGGGGCCATGCCGTACCGTGGCAGATACCGCGGCACGAGATTCAGCAACCCGGACATCGCGCTCGCTCCGGCAAACCACAGAATCAGTACCGTGCTGATGTCGTAGATCGTGCCAAACTCCTCGCCGAATAGCGGACTGATCTGCTCGTCACACTGACCGTGAGCGAGAAACGCCAGCGCTCGCCCAGAGGCATTTCCGTGGTCCTTCTGCAACTCGTGGGCGGGGATCAGCGTCGTGACGACCAGCGATGAGCAGAGCAGATACACCGACATGATCCCGGCCGCCCAGATCAGCAACTTGCGAGCATTGCGAATGCGACCGGCCGGTTTCTCGCGTGTGTCGGTCGCGTCTCCGCGAATCAAAGGCATGACGGCGACGCCGGTCTCGAAACCGCTCAAGCCCAGCGCGAGCTTCGGAAAGAACAACAAACAAACCAGCGCGATCGCGCCCGGTCCAGAACCTTTCACTGGCGAACTCGCCAGCATCCAATCCCCTTCTTGAACTTTCTGCCACCAGCCGGAAATCACTTCGGGGTGTTGCGCCACATACGACAATCCGCAGCCGATGACCACGGCGTTCAGCACCAAATACACCGCGACCAGCGTCACCGCCAAGCCGATGACTTCGCTGAAGCCTTTCAGAAACACGCCACCCAGTAGCACCAGCATGAGCATTGTCAGCAGGATTTGCCCCTGCGCCCATCCGGGCATGCTCTCCTGCCAGAGCGGATTGTGAAGCAGATGCTTGGCGGCGTCGGCGGCGGAAAGCGTTTTCGTGATGACGTAATCCGTCGCCGCGAAACCCAGCAATACCAGCACGACAAACTTCCCGGTCCAGCCGCGCATCAGCCGCTCGAGCATCGAGATCGAGCCTTGGCCCTGAAACGACTGTCCGGCGACGTAGCAGTAAACCGGCAACGCTCCGAAAAGTGTGATCAGCACCAGCAACACCGTGGCCAATGGAGCCAGTCGCCCGGTCGCATCAAACGCCATCGACGGCTGATAGCCCAGCGTGCTGAAGTAATCCACGCCCGTCAGGCACAACACCCACACCCAAAAACTCTGGTGAGCGTGCTCGCCGCCGGACGCGGCTGCCGTTGTGTGCGCGGACCTCGGCCCCGAATGATTAACTCCGGAACTCGCAACGGTCGGTGTCAAGGAGCCGTCTTCAGCCGTCGAAGGCACGGGTGGCGAGACCTGCGGATGCGGCATCGCCGCATCACTGTGAGAAGCGGACATGGTTTTCCACCACGACCGACCAGGCTAAAAACTGCGACTCACGAATCGGAAGGCCCGATCAAACTCCGCGTGAGAAGTGCGAAACGCTAACAGGAGCGACGCGGCGACTCAATGGTCGCATTCACTTGTGACGCAACCGATCTCCAAAATCGGGCTCTCGGCCGTTCGTGTTGAGTCTTGTGTCGAATCAGCCATTGGGCGCTAGCCTGAATTATTCATAGCCCGTCACAGAAATGGCCCCCGTGGTGTCTTTAAGTTGTTGTGTTGACCGAGACTTGAAGACACGCACGGAGGCCATGATGAGTTTACAGACTGCTTTGGGATTTGCATTCGAGT
>CAYSHJ010000061.1:0-2533 GCA_964430385.1 uncultured Planctomycetaceae bacterium | reverse complement strand
CCGGACCCGACGCGGATTGATGGTGTCTTGTTGCCGTTTCAAGTTTCGCAGGCGCGCCGTGCCGTGAGCGATGTGCTCGACGGAAGGTACCGCACGCGCGACGTCACGCTCGCGGAAGCGAACCTCGCCGACGGACAGCGGTTGCTGGCCTTCAATGACATGTTCATCGGCTGTGCCTCGCATGTCTCCGCCCGTTACGAACTGCGAGTCGGCGGACACTCTGAGACGCATTCGTCCAGCGGCATCATCGTCTCGACGGGAGCCGGCTCGACCGGCTGGTTTTCGTCGGTGTTCAACATGGCTCGTGGAATCGCGAACTGGCTGGGAGCGGACGCGCCGCAGCCGAATGCTCAGGCTTGGGAAGACCGTTCACTGTTGTGGGCCGTGCGAGAACCGTTCGTCAGCAAGTCCTCCAGCGCCGAGCACATCGCGGGACGACTTCCCGAAGGTCAAGAACTGGTCATCGAATCCCGAATGTCCTCCAGCGGAGTGATTTTTTCCGACGGCGTCGAGAGCGACTTCCTCGAATTCAACGCCGGAACCATCGCCCGCATTACCGTCGCCCAACAACGTGCACGTCTCGTTTGGAAAGATGGGTAGTGCTTCGTCAGAGCTAAGAATTTGGGTTGCGTGAGCGGCATGGCGCTAGCCGCCGGTCCTCTCGACACCGGCGGCTAGCGCCGTGCCGCTCACTGAGACGAACCCCAAAAGTTAGGGTTGACGAAGCACTAGTCAGCGATTGATCTCCAGCGGTGACACAAATCATGGGCCGCTTCGGCCCACGTTGAAAATTGGAACTCAAATCCCGACTCCAGTAGTCGTCCCGGAACGACACGGCGGCTTTTCAGGACCAGTTCGCTTTCCGATCGCATCAGAAACGTGCCGACCTCAAGCATCCACTTCGTCGCTGGCATTCCGATCCGAATGCCCCAAGCGTTTCGCAGATCGCGCATGAACTCGACGTTTGGCAGCGGACGCGGAGCCGCGAGGTTCACTGGGCCTGCGAGCTCGTGGTCGATCAGCCAGTAGATCGCTCGCACGAAGTCGCGGTCGTGAATCCATGAGACAAACTGGCGGCCATCGCCATGCGCGCCTCCCAATCCCCAACGCACCAAACGCAACAAGTAATCGAACGGGCCGCCATGATCGGGACTCATGGTGATGGCGGAACGCAGCAGCACCTTGCGCGTGTGCGGCGTGACGGCTTCGTCAGCGGCTTGCTCCCACGACTTCGCCACGTCGATGCTGAATCGCCACGTATCGGGAGCATTCGGTTCGTCACCACCAAGAATTCCCGTCGCTTCGTCGTTGGGTGCGTCGTAGCGATGAGCGTAAATCGTGGCGGTGCTCGCTTGCAGCCAGACTCGCGGCGGCCGAGTCGCCTCGGCGATTGCTTGGCCAACCGCTCGCGTGGACTTCACGCGCGACTCTTTGATCTCGCGGCGGTTCCGTGAACCGTATCGACAATTGACGCTGCGGCCAGCCAAGTTGATGACGGCGTCCGCTCCGTCGATCTCCGTTACACAACCGCCTTGCGACTCGCCATCCCACCCGACGACTCGCCACGCCGCCGGACCGGGATTTCGGCTGAGCACAACGACCTCATGGCCGTCGCGTTCGAACGCACGAGCCAAAATCGTCCCCACTTGTCCGCTGCCGCCAGGGATCACGATTCTCATGTCTCACGACTCCCCAAGATGCGCTGGTGAAGAACGCGAGGATAAATACCGCGAAGGCACTTGCCGCTTAACATGCCATGATCGGGTGAGTTTGAATTCCCGCGTCATCTCACCGATGCCGTCGCGACGGATTCGATCACACCGTTATTCGGCAGTGCGCTGTACATGTCGGGTTGTTCCAGTCCAAGTACCAATACAGTCGCGAGAGATCACTTGTTTCCCCGCAGTTCGCCGCCGTAGGCCGCGAACGGCGGGAAAACGGGGGCCGATGTAGGGTCGATCCTGATTAGCCCTCCATCAGATTCACCATCCGGGCAAGCCGGCTGGGGTTTCGCCTAGTTGTCGAATTTTCTCGATCAGACTCATCGCGACGACATCAAACTGCATCAAACTGCGCAACTTCAAAACTTGCGCGTCGGGCTAGTGCTTTGTCACAGCAAAGAATTCGGGGCGCGGAAATCAGCCGCCGGGCGCTAGCCTCGGTTTTCGCTGCACAAACCGGACGCTAGCGCGTTCCGGCTCACCCGAAAATCAAGCGGTGACAAAGCACTAGTGTGTCGGTTGTGAAACCGCGTCGAGACAGTTCATTCCACCTTCAGCAGCCCGCGCCACGACGGATCGCTCGATTGATCGCCTGTCGCTGGCCAACCTTCCGTGCCGATGCCAGGCAGCGTGCGGACGATGCCGACGCTCCAGATCGCTTTGCGGCGCAGCGGTTCAGGGGCGAGTTCGTTCAGCGGGATCGCGACCTCGACGCGCCAGCGGTCTTTCTCGGACGAGGTCGCGACGTACCACTTGGGGTTAAACGTGATGTCGGCGCCGCATGACTCGCGCGAGCAGCCGCGTTGATCGAT
>CAYSHJ010000060.1:0-5436 GCA_964430385.1 uncultured Planctomycetaceae bacterium | reverse complement strand
CTTCTGCAGCATGTTCGTACTAGATTGGGAATGCCAAGGCTGTCCAGCCACCGACGACGCGGTTGGCAATGTTTCGCGAGTAATCGACTGGAGTCGCTGGAGCCGCGGCTGGTGTTGCACGCAAACGTCGTGTTGGATTCCGAGCATCTTGCGGTCTTCGGTGCTCGCGATGCGACGACCGGCGTGGTGACCGGCGGATTGGTGGGTGATGCGGCGCTATCCTATAAGTCGATCGCCAGCGGCAATTGGTCGAACGCCAGCATCTGGGGGCACAACGACGGAAACGGCAACTTTGTGTCGGATGGGACTCTGCCCGGGAATGATGCCAACGTGCTGATCTCGACCGGCACCGTCGTGACAGTGAACGGCGACGTGAGCGTCAGCCCTGAGAATAGCCGCGTCGCGCTGCGAACGATCCGCGATGACGGCACGCTTCGCTTTGATCCGAATGCTGACACGCGATTGCTTGTGGACACGATTATCGTCGAGCCCAAAGGTGTCTTCGAAATGGGGACGGCAGCGACTCCGATCGCCGCGAACCACAAAGCTCGGTTGGTCTTCGCCGATCGCGAGTTGGGACTGTCTGCGGCTCAACAAGTGACATTCGACGCCGGACAACTGGCGTGGGATCCGTTACAGTTCAGTCACGGTTTGGTATCGCACGGCGATGTCTCGATCTATGGCTCGACGGTCACGAGCTTCGTGAATGTCGGTGCCGGGTTGAACCAGGGGGCCACGTCGATTGACCTGAGCGCGTCGCCGGCGATGGGCTGGCAAGTCGGAGACCGGCTGGTCATCAGCGGCAGCACGGCGTCCAACGCCAACGGAGTCAATCAAGACGAGGGACTAGCGATAGCCGCGATCAATGGCAACACTGTCGTGCTGTCAGCTCCGCTGAAGTACAAGCACGCGGCAGGCATGGCGTATGTCGCGAATGTGACTCGCAACACGACGCTGGCGTCCGAGAACCCGAACATTGTTGCGCACCGCGGGCACGTTATGTTCATGCACAACGACAATGTGCATGTCGCGGGAGCCGGCTTCTACGGACTCGGCCGCACCGACAAGCGGACGCTCATCGACGATCCGGTTTTGGTTGACGACCTCGATCATCAGGGAATGCAGACCACTGACGTCATCACTCCGTACGTCAATGCCGAGCATCCGGAGCTCGGCCACCGTGTGCTCGTGCCGGTGGTCGATGCGGCGGGGAATCAGGTGAAGAATCCGGACGGCACGGTGCAGTTGCAGATCGCTCGCACGGGCTTGAACCCGCGCGGCCGATACGCCGTCCACTTCCATCGCACAGGGTTTGCGGTCGACGATCCCGCGACGATCAGCGACAGCGCCGTCGTGGACAGCCCGGGCTGGGGCATCGTCAATCACAGCAGCAATGTGAACGTCTCCGACAACGTCGTCTTCAACGCGACCGGAGCGGCATACATCACCGAGGCGGGCGATGAACTCGGCACGTTCGATCACAACATCGCGATCCACTCGCGCGGCTCTGGCGACGGCATCGAGAGCCGCAAGCAAGTCCAAGATTTCGGACATCAAGGTGACGGCTTCTGGCTGCAAGGCGGCAACGTCTCGTTGACCAATAACGTCGTGGCCGGCCAGCGGCACTCCGGCTACGTCTTCTTCCCAGTTGGACTCGATCAGAAGGGGCTCGGTACGACGAAGATCTCCGGAGCGAACCTCTCGCAATATTCATGGGCCAATGCGGCGGAGATGTATGCCGTCGGCGACGTGCCGCTCAAGCAGTTCAAAGGGAACGTGGCGTTCGGAGCCGAGGACGGCTTCGAGTCCTGGTTCACGCTGCTGAACGTGACGCACCACGATCAGTCGGTCATTGAGGACTTCTCGGTCCGCAACATTAAGGGTTCGGCAGCGATCTTCACGCCGTACACAAACCAGATGACGTTCAAGAATCTCACCGCGATCGGCAACCCCGCTGGCCCCGGTGGTATTGGCATCAATCGCAACACGGTGACGCGGAACATCACCTACGACCATGTCAACCTGGTCGGTTACGCAGTCGGCATCGACGTTCCAGTGAACGGCTCGAACCGCATCGTCGGCGGGACGTTTAACAACTTGAAGAACATCGTCATCAGGACGGCTAACTCGCGCGATCGAGTCGTCAACATCGACGACGCCGGTCCGAACGATCCGATCCATTTCGTCGACAACCTGACATCGACCGTCAACGGGCAGGTCACGCCGCGAGTTCAATTCGACGTCTTCCTGGATACGAACTTCAACCCGGAGGAACGTGACCTAACGCGGCTGTTCAATCGCGACGTTATCCTGATGGGGACGGTAAATCACAACGGTCAGCAGCTCTATTACATCGAGCAAGGCGCCAACTTCATCCCGTTCAACACGGCCAGCCCTCGCGGTGTCGCGGCCTGGGTGCCGACGGCTCTGCGCGATCTGACCAATCAGCAGATCTTCACGCAGTACGGCCTCGCGATTGGCGGTATCGTGGCTCCGGCCAGCGCGACGCAGTCCGATCCAAGAATCAACGCACTGATCGGCCCGACCTCCACGTATCTGCCGACCATCAAACTCGGGAGCGCTAAGTACTCGAATGATCTGGCCAACTACAAGCTGCGCTACAGCTACACCGACCCGACGACAAACTCCCAAGTCGTTGTTGGCGAACAGACTGCGGCTCCGCTGGATCAAGGTTGGAACCTGCTGACGCGGACGATTCTCGGCGCGACGCGGACCTTGCTGGTCTACGGCGACATCATCCCGCCGACGTTCCAGGTCAATTCCAACCTGACGACGACGCTGAACAATGCCGACATCGCCAACGGCAGGAGATTCGTCATCGACGGCCAGATCCTCGATGACAGCTTCGGCTCGAAGCACTTCAACATCACCATCAAGCTGAACGACGCCAACAGCGTCTCGGCCTTGAAGACGCGAGCCGACGGCAGCCGGTTCGTCACGATCAGCTTCCAAATCACAGATTTCGCGGGCAATAAGTCGATGGTGAACCTCGACTTCAGCGTGGCCACCACGGCCACGCTCGTCAAAGACCTGGGCCGCAAGAATGAACCATTGTTCGATGTGTCCGCCACTCTGGCAGCGTTGTTAGCCAGCCAGTAACGGAGCCCTTCTGATCTGATCAGCGATCTACAGTCCCTCACCAACGGGGCATTCACCAACCGGGCGAGTGCCCCGTTTTCGTTCGCTTTGACGATCGGTCGCGGCGAACTTGCGTTCGAGATTTCCGACTCGGATCTGGCCGTTGCTTTCCGAGCGGTGCTGGCGGCATGGTCACCGTCGCGGAATCGGCGAACATCTCCCAATACGGAGACGACCATGACCGCCACTGAGCGTGCCATTGCCCCGCCCAGCAGCGAATCGTGACCGGCTTGACCGGACTGGCGACGTCACGACTCGCTCAGGACCGCGTCACCGTCTTCGTCAAATCACCGACTTGATCTCACCCGCGCTGAAGTCGTTGAGTACATCCGCGTTCGATTGGAAGAACCAGTCGATGTCGGCACCGCCCGTGAGTTGGTCGGCGACCGAATCATTCAGCACAGTCGTGCTGTCGAGTTTGGTCTCGCCGTTGACTCCAACGCCGTTGACCAGGTTGGCCACTCGCGTCGCATAGCTGTTCGCGCCGGTCCATTCCGCCATGATCGCGTTCAAGGCGGCCAAATTGCCGCTGTGCGAACTGGTGCCGCCGATGAGGATATCGTCTCCGGCGTCGCCGCTGAGCGAGTCGTTGCCAGCGCCGCCGATCAGCAAGTCACGGCCGGCTCCGCCGTTGAGTGTGTCCGCACCGGTCGCCCCGTTGAGAACATCGTCGCCGTCGCCGCCGAGTTCAAACATAGGCCGCGCGGGCAAATTGGCGGTGTTCACAACGATGACCCTGTCATTGCCGCCGTGAGTCCGCAGGCGGAATTGCGACGTCTTGTTGTAGGTGTAGTTGTACGCCGCGCTGTGCGAACCGCTGAGGACGAGCGCGACGCCGTTTTGATTTGTTGATACGTACGTCAGACTGGCGGTGTCCGCCGCGGCGCCGCCGTGCAGGAGGATCACGTTGCTTGAGCCTGTATACGCCCCGACGAACGAGACCGTGTTATCCTCGTTCAGCGGATTGCTGTCGGTTTCTGAAATCAGGTTGTTGGGATCGGCCACGGCCAGGATGAAGTAGTCGCTGGCGAGTTCCACCGCTCCCGCGCCGGGCAGCAGCACTTGCGAGCCGATCGTGAAGTTGAGCGTGTGCAGCACATCCTTCGTCAGGGTCAGGTCAGACGCTTTACTAATCGTGACATCGCGCAAGACGGTGTCCGCGCCGTCGGCCAGAGCGTCTGTCGATCGCACGAACCGCAGCGTCAGCGGGCTGGGCACGGGGGCATTTAGAATCTGATACCGCACCGTCAACGTCGTCTGGCCGTTCGCAGTGACGGAAATCATCACGATGTCAGGCGGCTCGTTGTCCGCGATCGTCACCAGGTGCGTTGTCTGCCCGCTACTCGTCAGCAGCGCCCCGTTGACGATCGCCAGCGTCACCGTCTCGTTCCCCTCCACCAGCATGTCGCTGGCCGGATCGAAGCTCACCGTCTGCGTGCTGCCATTCCCCTGACCCGCCGTGAACGTCACCGTCTTCGGGAACGAGCCCGCATCGTAGTCCTCGTTCTCCGCCGTGCCGTTCGTCGCCGAGACCGTGAGCGTGGCGTTGTTCTCGAGCGAGTGGCCCCCCGCCATCGTGAGCACCAGCGTGAGGTTCGTGGCCGACGCATCGTCCTCGCCCACCGTCGACGCCGCCGACTGAAACGCCACCGTTGCACTGTCCGCGTCCGTGATCGTCACCCCGTGCGTCATCTGCCCGCTACCCGTCAGCAGCGCCCCGTTGACGATCGTCAGCGTCACCGTCTCGCTCCCCTCTACCAGCTTGTCGCCGGCCGGATCGAAGCTCACCGTCTGCATTCCGCCGTTCCCCTGACCCGCGGTGAACGTCACCGTCTTCGGGAACGAGCCCGCATCGTAGTCCTCGTTCTCCGCCGTGCCGTTCGTGGCCGAGACCGTGAGCGTGGCGTTGTTCTCTAGCGTGTTGCCCGCCGCCGTCGTGAGCACCAGCGTGAGGTTCGTGGCCGACGCATTGTCCTCGCCCACGGTCGACGCCGCCGACTGGAACGCCACCGTCGCACTGTTCGCGTCCGTGATTGTTCCGGTAGCGCTGCTGGGTGAACTGGGGGTGTATCCGGCGACGGAGGTGACGGTCAGGATGGCCGTCTGGTCGCCTTCGACGAGCGTGTCGGTCGACGGGTCAATTGTCACTGTTGCTGTGGAGGAACTCGCCCCAAACGTGACGGTACCGCTGGTTGCCGCGAACGTCGCCGCACCGGCGGTGGTGTAGCTGCTGGTGTACTGCACGCGGAACCGGGTGCTGTCGCGCGTGGACGCGGC
>CAYSHJ010000059.1:0-4931 GCA_964430385.1 uncultured Planctomycetaceae bacterium | reverse complement strand
AGCGCGGCTTCGATCGCGGGAGTGGCTGGGGCACCAATCAGTTTGAAGCAGTACAGCACAACCTCGCGAATCTCGACGTTCTTGTCCGCCAGCCGCAAGGCCAGGATTTCTTTTTCCGGCTGACCGAGTTTTCCGCCGGCTTGAAGTTTTTTCAGGGCTTCCGAGAACGCTCGAAACCGGAACTGAAACGTCGCATCGTCTCGTGCAGCCGATTCCAAAAGTTTTTCAACCACGCGCGGCCCCGGCAAATCGTCCAAGGCCAGCGCGGCCTGCCAGCGCACTGAGTTCTCCGGATCAACCAGTGCGGCTTCGATCAGCGGAATCGCCGACGCGTCGCCGAGCATCGCCAGCCCCTTGAGCGCCGCTCGGCGCACGTACAAGTCGGCGTCGCGCGCTGCGGTCGCAAGATCCTTGGCTGACAGCGACTGCTTCTTCTTCAACACGGACGTCAACAACCGACGCCGAGCGAACGGGTCAGGATTTTGCAGTGCGTGAGCCGGTTGCAGCGGAATGTCTTCGTCGGGGTAATTGACGTAGTTTTCCCAATCGAATCCGCTCTCGATGTCGTTTGCCAAGAACATGATTCGCGGCGCCCCTTCCGGCATCGGGCCGCGAGTGCGAAAGACCGACAGGCGTGTTTTTGACCCTTGGCAGACCGCTCCAACATCCTGAATCGCCTCCTCCGTGTTGGGCGCGTACACATTGATTTCATCAACGAGATTTTCTTTCGCCCACGTCTCCAGATCGAAGTGAATCCGCCCGGCGGTTCGCGGCCGGCCGTCATGATTCCAGGCCGTTGGCAGCCGCGGATTGTGGCCATCGACGCAGACCGCGACCTTTTTCTGATGCTTGCCGAGCGAGGATCGCAGTTCGCGCAAGAACTGCGTGAGATACTCGCCACGCAGCCGCGACCAAACGTCTTTATCAAACGGCTGAGTGCGGATGTCGATGCCGTGCCGTTTTTTGAATTCGTCCACGATCGGCTGGTTGAAGCCGAACTCGTCTTCGTACCGCTGACTGTAGTTTTCGGCATACGTCAGAAACGCCAACCCGTCGTAGCCTCCTGCAACCGTGAATTGCGTCAGCGATTCAACCATCGCGCGGCGCGCCTCCGGATACGCGAATTCAATCGGCCCACCTTGTCGCCAAGTGCCGAAGCGATTGACCGGTGCCCATTCCGGATGCTCGACTCGCAACCGCTCCTCGACAGCATACGGAAACCCGACGTAACCGACATCCGCTGCCGAACCGTTGTCGAACAGCCCGGTCGTCAACCAAATCTCCATGCCCCGATCGTGAGCCGCCTTCACCGCAATCCGATTCGTCCCGACGACCTCGTAGGCCAGATGCTTCCACCATTTCCAAATCCGAGCGAACTCGCGGTTCTCCGGCCGAATGACAAACTGATTCCCCCAAATCTCGTCCTGCCCGCCACGCCACCAAATGCGGCTGACGTTGTAGGTCTTCCGCAACGACTCAAACGCGGCCTCAATGCTGGCTCGCGAATCGAGCGGCAGCCACAACAAATCCTGATAGTCACCCGTCGTGAAATACGCCGTCCGAGGATTCCGCTCCGCCGAATCATGCGGATCCGCAGCCACAACCAGTCCTGGTGCCAGCAGGATCACTAGCCGAACGAGGCACATCCACATCGACAGCCGACCAGCCGAGGCAGTCTTCATCGTTTCGTCTCCGTGTACTCGACGGATTGCAGCTTCCGTAACTTTTCCGCAGCAGCATCGTGGCGACACAAACGTTCTGCAAGCATCGACCACCCCGGAAGCGTGCGTGTCGGCGTTGTGGCCTCGCGCCTTCTCCGACCGATCCGCCTCCCGTGCGGCGTGAGACGTTGTGCGGCCAGCGGCTGTTTCCGAAGCCTCCCGGCTTCCGTGAGGAAAGTTTCCAGCCATGCCTGTGGTCTCGGACTCCGTGGGGGTGACATCGGACTTGCCAATGGCGTTCGACATCACTGTTGCCTTCCCCATGTCAGGACAAGGTCGGCCACCGCAGAAGAATGCCCATAAATCGAATACAGTGGAGCTCAATACACAGCCAATACACAGCCCGACTGTGCCTCTGTGAACGCTTCGACTTGGCAGTTGCCTGACAAGACGCATCACTCGAGGCTGAGATGACTGGATAAGTCTTACCTCGTGCGACTCTTTCACTCGCGGCTCTCCTCCGGCTTACGCCGGCGCACCCTGACACCTTTGTTCTGTTAGCCGACCAATAGCATCAGCCGTGCCCAACATTATTGGAGTTGTCCCCCTTTTCGTTCGCCAAATTTACGTAAACCCCTCTTTTTAGCGATCCAAAATCAATAACGGCGTTGCCCATCGGGGTGGGCGTCGATCGGCCAACGACTTCGCACGCTGCCCCACGCGCACGCCGTTGGCGTTGCGGTTAAACATCTCACTGATGGCCGCACGAGGTATAGCTCACTTCCGTCCGGAGCGTGGCAGACACACGAACTCGTCAGGCCAAAGATGCGAAGGCAGGGATGCCTGTGAATCGAACTCGAAAGATCTTCGCATGAGTTCCCTTCGCGCTGACCATCCTGCGACTGCTGCTGGCTGCGTCGGTGATCGAAATCGCGTCCACTAATGCGTCCGCCAATCAGAGCGGACCGGCCTTCGTGGTGTGTCTGGTGATGGGCCTGCTCTCGGACGTGTTTGACAGCATCTCGGCTCGGCGGCTTGGTGCCGGCACTGCTGCGAGCCGCATGCCGATGAGTATTTCCACCTCTGCCAATATCCATTGAGATATCGTGAAAGTGCATTGTATTCCGGACTGTTTCCACCCTAACATACTGCAACTTGCGGCAGGAGGCTTCAGTTCGCGCGTGACGTTTTTGCCGTTGACGAAGGGACACGATTGGCGGCGAGCAAACTTTGCTGAGCGGGCCAAGCATGTTCCTCGCACACTGGCTGCGTTCTCTGCGCGCTGGAATCATCGCGAGATCGAATCGCCGGCCGCGTCCGCGTTCTGATTCTCCGGCGTGGCACGGTTGCCCAGCAATGGTGCAGATTCTGGAATCTCGCACGCTGCTGTCCGGCGCGCCGACCAACGTGATCGCCGAACTGGCCGGCGACGTGAACGGCGATTTCGCCGTCAACCGGACCGCTCACAAGAACGCCCAATCACTCTGTTCTCTGTTGTAGAGGGCCGCCACAGATGCTCATCCAATCTTGGTTGACGGAATTTCATGGGCGTCGCTTTCTCGGGATCGGCACACGCCGGTTCAGCCGGCGGATGAGCAAGCGGCATCCGCGAAGAGCCCACTCCCGATCATCTGAAGCTGCGCTCGTGGAGGTGCTCGAACCGCGGGTCTTGCTCTCGGGGGTTGTACTGCGCAGCGAAACCTTGGTGAACACCACCGTTTCTGCGGATCAGAGTTTTGCGTATCTGACAGATCACTCATTTGCCATGACGTCCGACGGTAGCGGCTTGGTCGCTTGGGCTTCCACGGGGATCACCGGGAATGGACAGAGCGGACAAGCCATCATGGCCCGTCGACTTGATGCGCAGGGAATTCCGCTCGGGGGAGAGTTCCAGGTCAGCGCTGGTATTTCGCCGTCAACGACTAACGCCGTCGTCGGATCTTCCGGGACTGACCGGTACGCTGTCGTCTGGGAAGCTGTCGGCAATTCCCTCGATAAAACCGGTGCAGGGATCTTCGCGCGACTGTATTCGACAAATGGAACTGCTCTGGGGAACGAATTTCGGGTCAACCAAACAACCATTAACGACCAGAATGATCCCTCCATCGCTTGGCTCGCACCCGACAGATTTGTCGTGACGTGGAGCGGAGCCGGAGTGGGACAAAGTTCCGCAGTCTATGCGAGGATGTTTCACAGCTCGGGAACCCCCCTTACGAATGAGATTCGCGTTCCGTCGTCCTCAACCGGAGTGCAGCGAGACGCCGTCGCGGCGGCCCTGCCCGACGGTGGCTTCGTTGTTGCGTGGTCCCGAGGCGGCAATACTGATTCACCAGGTGTGTTTGCGCGCCGCATTGACTCCGCCGGCCGGGCAGTGAGTAACGAGTTTTTGGTGAACAGCTTCGTGCCGGGGGACCAGACACAGCCGGCGATCGCAGTATCGTCGGATCGAGGAATCGTCATTGCTTGGCAAGCCACCGGTTCAATCCTTGACAGAGATGGAGCCGGTCTCTTCGCGAGGCGCTTTACGCTCGACTGTACTCCCTTAGGCAATCAGTTCTTGGTCAATGACACAACGTCTGGAAATCAGCTAGATCCGTCCATTGCGTGGCTTACGGGCGGCGGTTTCGTCGTGGCTTGGAGCGGCCGGGGGACCGGAGATGGCAGCGGCATCTTTGTTCGCGAGTTCGATGCCGGCGGGACGCCACGCTCTGAATCTCGGCTC
Organism: uncultured Planctomycetaceae bacterium; assembly: GCA_964430385.1. Taxonomy (GTDB): domain Bacteria; phylum Planctomycetota; class Planctomycetia; order Planctomycetales; family Planctomycetaceae; genus CAYSHJ01. The sequence continues at coordinate 548 of CAYSHJ010000059.1, read as the reverse complement.
GTGAACACGACGATCTTGGGGGCGCAGGCGTTTCCGACAGTCCAAGCACAAGGGACCGGCTACATCGTCGCCTGGAGCGGCAATGGCATCAACGATTCTTCGGGCGTCTTTCTGCAAGCCTACGGTGGCTCTGTCGCTCCCCCGAATGTCACGGCGCAGCTTGCGCATGATACCGGCTTCAGCACGACAGACCATTTGACAATGGATCCCACGGTTGCCGGCACGGTAACCGCTGCACTTAATGTCGTCGCTCTCGAAGCGGCGTTCGACGCCGGCATCGGGACACCCGTCTTCCAGGACATCACGAGTGGGCTGTCGGGCGGCAGCTACACACTGACCAACAGCGACCTGGCGACGCTCTTTGGCGCCCCGCTGACCGATGGCGACTACCGGCTGCAGGTGCATGCCCGCGACGCGGCTGGCAACGTCTCGACCGACGCCCTGTTGACGTTCACGCTCGACACGATGGTGGCGGCGCCGACGGCTGTGCTCCAGAACGATACGGGGAGCAGCGATACGGACCGACTGACGTCCGACCCGACCGTGCA
>CAYSHJ010000058.1:0-6438 GCA_964430385.1 uncultured Planctomycetaceae bacterium | reverse complement strand
CGTACAAGTTCGTGCCGCGCGACTCTGCTCAGAATTCATTGCCCTCGCCCCCGCCGCCGCCGCCGCCGCTCGCCGATCGTCGAGCGAATGGCTCGACACCAGACTGACGATTCGCCAAGCAAAACAGCCCGACGGCCGTGCTGTTTGAGTTTGCTGCCGACTGTTCTTTCGGAGCGCGTCACCAACCGAGCGACATATTGGTCTCGATCGCTTTTTGAGCCTCGTGCAAGTCCGAGCCGGTGTCGAGCATGTACAGCCGAATGGCGTGGACTTTGTCGCCGTGAGCCCGCGACAGGCAGTCGCGCGCGACGTCGCACGGTTCGGCGTTGCCGGCGATGCCCAGCAGTCGCTTCGAGATGACCCAAATGTCACGCGGCCGTTTCGTCAACCGGACCACGTCCTCGCCGGGATAATGTTCCTTGGCGATCTGAGCCGCCTGTTCCTGGGACTCGGCCCAGCCAATCATGATGTGCGCGTAGGTTTCAATCTCGTACAAAGCCATGACCGTAACTCCTGTGAACGTGGCTCGGCGGCCGTCGGACAAGGCCGCATTCCGTGAACATCGCCCCGCCAGCGGGACGCGCCATCGACTCGAAATCGTCGCGGGCGGATTATAGCTGTTCGGAAAAGACTCGCGAGGCTCACCCACAGCGGCCGCTTGACTGCGTCAGGAAACATTGGCCTTTTCCTCCGCCGCGCTGCGACGCAGATAGAACGGTTCTAACGTCCACACGTCCGCCAGGTCGCCAGCCATCGCTTGCTGTTCGCCCAATTCGGCGACGAGGTCGGCGCGAGGCAGCCGGAGTTCGGAATTAAGCACTCGCAGAAAAGACGGCAATCGTGATCGGATCGCTTCCACAGCCGGACCGCTGACGGCGAATGGCGACGGCGCGAGTTCGGCAAGCTGCCGACACCAAAAGTCCGTCGCCGCGATTGAGATTTCCTGACGAGGACTCCAACGAGCTGTCGCGCCGCCGGCGTCCTGTTTTTCCTCAAGGGCGTACCGGCCGACAAACAGCTCGCCGCGCTGAGCATCCGCCACGACGAAGACCTCCGCCACGTCGCCCGGACTCGCCGCGGCGATCGCGCGAAACGTATCGACTGCGGCCAGTCGGCAGCCGGTCGCGTAAGCCAACGTCTTCGCAAACACCACGCCCACTCGCAGCCCCGTGAAACTCCCCGGCCCGATGCTCACAGCGATCAACTCCAGTTGCTTCGCCGGCAAGCCGTGCTTGCACAGTAAAGAGTCGATCTCCGAAACCAATGTCTGCGCATGCCGCCGCCCGGCTTGTTCCAGCGACAGCATGGCCACGGTCTCGCCGCCGCGCCGCAACGCCACCGAACCTGCCAGCCCCGAAGTTTCAACGCCCAACGTCAGCAAATTCATCACGCGTCTCCGATCAGTCGCCGAATTGTCGGCCTAAAGTTTAAGGAACGGTCCAACATAACTTCCCGAATCTCCTACTAACCCGCAGCGCCAGCGAGGCACGCAATGTTCGCCATCGCTGGTGCTTCGGGTTAGTGTACCGAATCACAAATCTGAAAGTTGTCCGTCGATGGTTGACGCTCCCTCGCGACCGCCGCACAATCGCGAGCACTCGTCACAGACGCGTCGATCGCGAAACGGTAGTTTGGTCATGGCTCGGAGACGGCGAGAGAGCACTGACTCCTTCAATGAGATCAGCATGTCGCAGCACTCCAATGTGGGCGCCTCGCCTTTGCTTTCCCGTCGAGAGTTTTTGGCAACCGCTGGCATGGCCGTCGTCGCTTCGGGTTGCGGTTACGACAAATATGAAGCGCGTCTGAAAGAAACCAAAGCGTACTTTGAGTACCTCGAACGCGTGAACCTGGCGTTGGACCCGACGCCGCTGCGAATCCAGGATGTCGAGATACGCGTACCGAAACCGTTCGAGTACATCGCGCCCTCCGCGGTTCCGGTGGAAGGCCAAGCCGCCGCCGAGCCGCCACCACAGGGAGAAGACTCCACGGTGTTGGGCCATTTCCCAGACGTCCACCTTGAGGGCCTATTAGCCACGTGGAAAGCGAGCGTGCGCGTTGATGGCCCCGGACAATCCGGCTCGGCCGAAGCGACGGCGTACCTGCACCTGCTGGGCAACTTCGAACGCTGGATTGCCAAGCAATCTGACAACGAAGTCGAACCCACGCGATATCTCGGTGACCTGGCCAACATGTTGGCCAACACTTTCCGTGTCGAGGCCGATACCGCCGACAGCCCGTGGCCTTGGGACGAAGAGACAAGAACACTCATGCGCGGGTTCTCGCCGTACGTCCCGAAGAGAAAGATCGAAGTGATCCGCATCGAGCAACCGCAACACAGTCCGCCCGTCGACGCCTTGCTCTATAAATTCGAGGTCAAGGACGTGCAGATCGCCCTGTTGCTGATACTCCCGCAGTCCATCGACCCGCGCGACAGAATCGAAGAACGGCTCAAGCACACGCTGGAAACGATGCGAGTCCCCAGCCAGCCTCCCAAAAAGAAATCTGACCAACCCGCCGCGACCGGATTTTAACCACGTGGCGCGCGCGTTCATTCACCGCGAGGTTCGACTTCGGCGAGGCGGGGCAAACGCGAGACGTCGACTCCCGCGTCATTGCCGTCGGTGGCGGCGGCGATCGCGGGATTACTGGAGTCGGTATTGCGGTCCAAAGTCAACGACTCGACCGTCGCCTGCGCCATGTTTGTTCGTTCACCCAGCCAAATCAGTTTGTCGTTGGACGAACCGACGTCACCGCTGGTGCCCCAGCGGGCCTTCCAGTCGTCGAAGCCCAAAGACTCGGCCCCGGACGCGAACGACCAAAAAACTTGGCAGCGGTCATAGAAATTCTTCTCACCGGACCACTGGAACAGGCTGCGGAAGTCGGCGTCGTTCGTGTTGCCCGACATCGCGACCAATGAACCGCCGTTACTCGTGATCAGCACGTTGTTGAGAGCTTTCACCCTGACCGGCGGCAGTTCACGCGGCAGTTCGCCGCTGTCGAGGCGCACCAGGTTTTGACCAAACACACCCGTGACGTGTTCCAACCGCAGTTCGACGAGCGTGGTTTCCGCCGGCTTCTCCGAGTGCCCTTCGACTCGCAGCAGCGTGCCGTCCAACGTGACCGCCGAGTCACGCAGCGACAGCCGCCCCGGTTTCGTGTTCCGCACGTGGAACAAATCGCCGTTGCCGCGCACGAAGCATTCGTTCAGTTCGATTTCGAGCGGATCTTTGGGCATGCCGCTAGTGCTCATTTTCATATCGGCCAGCATTTGTCCCGGTTCGCTGGAGAGGTCGAAGAGCGCGGTCGGTCGCTGCCCTGGATTGTTCAACGTGATCGCGACTCCTTGCAGCCGCAGTTGCTCGGACCGATCCACGCTGAAAAGGCTGATACGGTCGATGGCAAAGAACGCCGGAACAGTGACCTCGAAGCCGACGTTTGCGATTTGCACCGGACCACTCGAGACACTGATCAACCGCAGGTGGGCGTCGGACGCCGTGGTGTTCGGACTGAACTCGACCACCGGATGAAAGCCCTTCCCGGCACGAATCGTGAGATTCTTTTTGCCCAGCCGCAACGGCTTCTCGGCCCGGCGACCGTTGTACCGCAGTTCGATCGCGCTGCCGTCGGCGACCGCCGCACAGGCCGCTTCCAACGTCGGAAAGCGTTTTGCTGGCGAGCCGTCCGTTGCCAGCACAAAAACGCCCACCGTCTCTTCGGTCGTCATCGGAGTTTTGTCGGCTGTCGCAGCACTATCACGTGAAGATTCACTGCTGGAAATGGTGCTCGTCGAGCGAACTGTCGCCGATGTGTCGGTCCGCGCGGCGACAGTCTCCGGAGTGGTCGGCTTATCGGAAGACCGATGGGGAGACAGTTCGACACGATTCAATTGAGTGCTCAATGGCCGCACGTCCGGATGATTCAATACGTCGTCCGGAAGGGTCCGGAACAGCGGTTGCGGCGGAATCGATGGCCCATCATCGTCCGCGACAACCAAGCGAGAACCGCTGGTCCGATCAAGTGCGTCGGCGTTGTCGTTGGACGATGTCCGCTGGGATGTGGCTGACGGATGAGCCGCGCGGGATGGATCATCGTTACTCGTTTTGGTCCGATCCGCATTCGGCGTGGATTGAATGCCGGTCGAAGTGCTGTTGGAAGCGACCAATTGTGGAAGTCCATCCGATGAGTCCGTGCCAAACTTCGGGTACTGACGCAGTCCCACGACAATGAGCACTAATAAAGCACCCATCACCAACACGCCGGCGTTCTGTCGCCAAAAATCCGACATCGACCGCTGCGACGACAGCCAAACCAGCCCTTCGGGGTTGATACCACGCAAGCCCAACGAACCGGCGACCAGCATGAGGTCGCGGATCAATTGATCGGGCGTCTGATATCGCCGCTTGGGGTCGCTGGCCATCATCCGACGTACGATCATTGACAACTCGTCCGACACACGGCGATTCTTCTTCGCCGGATCGGGCGGCTCGCCGCTTTGATGGTCGAGCAGTTTCTTCAACACCGTCCCTTCCGGATACGGCGGCTCGCCGGTGAGCATGTGATACATTGTGCAACCCAGCGAGTAGATATCGCTGCGCACGTCCACATTCCGCGGGTCTTTCGCTTGCTCGGGTGAGATGTAATCGAACGTGCCCAGCGTCGTGCCGGCCAGCGTCAGCTCTTGAGCGGATTCCGAGCTTTCCTTGCGAGCCAGTCCCAAATCGACCAACTTCACTCGGCCGGACGGGGTGATGATGATGTTGGACGGCTTGATGTCTCGATGCACGACGCCGTTGGCCGAAGTGTGCCGCAACGCCGAAGCGATCTGCAACACGTAGTTCACGGCCACATCCGGCTCGATACGGCCACGTTCACGAATCAGGTTTCGCAAGTTGACGCCAGTGATGAACTCAAAGGCGATGAAGTGCAACCCTTGATCCTCGCCGATGAAAAACACACGCGCGATGTTTTCGTGATCGAGCCGCGCGGCGGCGCACGCCTCATTCCGAAATCGCTGCACTGCGGCGGCGTCTCGCGAGAGACTGGGAGCCAAGATCTTGAGCGCGATCGCGCGTTGCAGACGTGTGTCGGTCGCGCGGAACACGGCGCCCATGCCTCCCGCTCCGATCCGTTCCTCGATCACGAAGTGACCCAACTCCAATCCAATTGCGGTGGGGACTTGAATCGGCTCTTGCAAGTCCGCGTCCGAGGGAAACAGCCGATGCCACGCCGAAGACGTGGGTAACGAGACTCCGTCGGCCGACGGCATCGCAGTCCCGCGGCGTTCAGGGTTGATCACCGTTTCCGCGCCGCCACCCAGGCGTGGGGGACGATAAGCCACGGTTGGCGGTGTCGGCGTGATGCTGGAATCGGAGCGAGGTTGATCCATGTGGTGGTGCTCGCAACGAAAGGACTGCTCGGCCGTACCACACCACGGACGGAAGCATCCCTTCCACGGAAGATATTCTATTTGTTCGCAACCGAACTGGAGACGTGTTTTAAAAACCGGATGAGTCGCATTCCGCGAACAAACGCTTCGAGGAACGGCTCATTGAGGACCGATGATTCGCGCGACGGACTTGTTAATGGATGTGAAGTAGGTCGTCATTTTTTCACCAATCTCATCGGCGAAGCGAGTGCTTTCCAAGATATTCGCGGCATGATTCCGCACCGTAATGTCTTCGACTTCCGCTTCGCCCTTGAGGTCGGATTGCGCCAGTTTTTTCAAGTCGTGAATTTTCGGCAACAGATTATGTTCGAGATGATCAACCAGTTCCTTCGCGAGCTGCTCGGCATGCGTGAATTGTTCGCGCAGAGTTTGTTGTCCGACCGGTCGCTCCGCCACGGTGTTGCTCCTGGATTCGTAGATGGACGATCCGTAGGCTCACAGATTAGACCGAGTTAGAATGTGGCCGGTCAAGCGGGGCTTGCTGAAATGGCGGTGAAGGGCACGCTGAATGTTGTTTATTTTCGTGGCAAATTGAAGATCATCGATTGTCAATTGTCAATGCGCGTCCTTCGCAGGCGGTTGTGGAAAAGCACTTATGAAGATCTTGGTTGTGGCCGACATTCATTCGAACTGGCCGGCACTGGCCGCGATTCAGGAGCCGTTTGACCTCTGCTTGTTCGTTGGTGATTTGGTCGATTACGGCACTGACCCAATCCGTTGCATCGATTGGGTCCGCCGGCATGCGATGGTCTCCGTGCGTGGCAATCACGATCACGCGGTCGCTCAGCGCATCCCGGTCAAGAAAGACAACGGCCTGCACCGGTTGGCCGCCGCGACTCGACCGCTACATTGGAAGCTGCTCACTCCCCTGCACATGAAGTATCTGACGCGGCTGCCGGTGACTCGTCGAATCACCGTCGACGGCAAGCGTTTCTACCTTGTGCATGCGACACCACGCGACCCATTCGATGAATATCTTCGCGACGACCGAG
>CAYSHJ010000057.1:0-1628 GCA_964430385.1 uncultured Planctomycetaceae bacterium | reverse complement strand
GAGGGCCAACGCCTTCTCGGTACGATCATCACGCTCTACCATCAAGGTCTCAGCCAAGCCGCCTGATCGCCATCCAAGTCACACGCCGCCATCCCAAAGTTGCGCGCACGGCGCGCATAATTGACAACCGAAGACTCTAACTCTGTATTTCTCAACAATGGCGATGGATCGTTCGCCGCGGGAATACCGATTCCGTCTGTAATTATTGACGGCTTCTATGCAGACTCTAGGACAGCCGTTGCGCTGGGGGACGTTGACGGAGACGGCGATCTCGATGCGTTTATGACATCGAGCGGAGGCTTGATCGATGTAGGTCGGCTTCCAGTTCATCTCGTGTTTCTAAATGACGGCCACGGCAACTTCTCAGATAGTGGTCAGCGACTCCCGATTCCTTCCGCTGAATATAATGGCAACTCCGCTGATACCGACGTTGCTTTGGGAGACTTCGATGGCGATGGTGACCTCGACGCCCTGGTGACTGTCGAGGAGGCATTCGACCAACTTTTTTTGAATGATGGCACCGGGCATTTTTCGGATAGTGGGCAACAGATCGGATATTGGGAAGGCCCCGGCTTTCCCGTGCATGGCGAGGGAAGGATCGCAACAGGAGATTTGGACGGCGATGGTGATCTAGATGCGCTTTTGTCTTCAAATCTTGTTTATGTCAATTCAGGAAACGGAACCTTCGTCGCGACCGCTCTCTGGAACACGCTTTCTGGTCTTCCGGCGGCTCGCGATGTCGCTCTAGGTGACCTGGATGGTGATGGCGATTTGGACGCCGCTTTCTTCGGAAGAAGAGACCGTCTGTTGATGAACGACGGCACCGGCCAGTTTCAAGTTTCCAGTCAGCGATTCGACGACACAAAGACATCGTATGCGGTAGCTCTCGGTGATCTCGATGGAGACGGTGATTCGGATATCGTTGCCTCAGACCCGTTAGTTGGGACTGAAATCTTTTTGAACATTGGGATGGGCACGTTTGTGAAAGCCGCCCAAGTTCTGAATGCGCCCGCATCAGGTACTTATCCTGCCGACTATGATGCCGCGCTGGCAGATCTCGATAACGATGGCGACCTCGATGTGAACTTGGGCACCGATGCGACCTCGATCTTCTTGAATCAATACACTCCACCGGAAGTGACGCTGCCCGCTGGTGGCGGTTCTTACGAACTGCTGAAGTCCGGTGACGATTTCGTGCTTCGCGGGGCGAATGGCGGAGCGGAGATTGCGCGGGCGAAACTCGATGATGCGACGCAGTTGCTCATTCGCGGTTCAGACGGGGACGACACTCTGACAGTGGACTTCTCTAACGGGAATCCGATCCGGGCTGGCAGACTCACGTTCGAGAATGCAGGCGGCCACGACCGGCTCTTTTTGATCGGCGGCTCAGCAACGAATGCTGAGCACCGCTTCTCTGGGATCAATGAGGGCCTCGTGAATCTGGATGGCCGGACGATCCATTACAGCGGAGTGGATCTGCTCGGCGATCACCTGACGACAACCAACCGTGCGTTTCGTCTCGGCAGTGGAAACGACTCGGTGGAGCTGTTGAACAATGGCTTTGTGAGCGACGGGCGGAGCCTGCTCGACTTGTTCGGCGGCCTGATGGGGGTGAGTCTCACGAATCC
>CAYSHJ010000056.1:0-28666 GCA_964430385.1 uncultured Planctomycetaceae bacterium | reverse complement strand
CTCGCCCCGAGCTTCGAGTTGCGGCAGTTGCGGGTCTTTCGCTTTCGGCTGCATCGCCTTCTGCATTTCGGCGGCCAGTTCCTTCAGCGGCGAGACGGCCGCTTGCTGGAACGCTTCCGACAGGTTCTGCATTTACCGTTGCAATTGCGGCGGGATGAGCTGTTGGTTCATGGCCTCGTTGGCCATCGCCTTCAGTTGCTCGGTGAGCTGCTGCGCGGTGTTGGCGTTTTGCTGCTCCCGCGACTGCAACTGTGCGAGTTCCTTCTTCAGCTCTTCGAGCATCTTGGCCGCTTCGGGATCGAGCGTGATCTCGGGCGGTTGCGGCGGCGGCGGTTGCGGCTTATTCGCGTCCTTGTTCTTCGGGTCGTCCTTCACGGCTTGTTCTTTGGCCGCTTGTTCGTTCGCAACCTTTTCCGCGGCATTTTCCGCTTCGGCTTGAGCGGCTTCGACCTTTTCGGTCAGCGGCTCGTACTTCTCTTCGAGCTTTTCGAGTTTCTCCTGGACCTTCTTTTGTTCGGCGATGAGTTGCACGAGCTTCTCGCGGAACGTGTCGTCTTGCTGCTCGAACTGCGCGAGCTTCTTGTCGGCGGCGTTGGTGTCGTTGGTGACGATGCGGATCGTGAAATCTTGCGTTTGAGCCGTCTGACCTTTGCGGTCGCGAACCTCCGCCCGGTACTTGAGCACGTCACCCGCCTTGAGTTGCTCGGCGACAAGGTCGAGCGTGACAATGGCCGTGTCGGCGCGTTGCACTTCGGAGTACGTCTTGACTGGTCGGCCTTGGAAGCCGGCGTTCTCGCCCTTCTGCGTCGAGAGCACAAGTTCCGCGAGGCCAAAGTCGTCGAAGGTGGCAATGGTCAACGGCACCTTGACCGGCTCGCTAAGCACCAAGTCGACGCCCGGACGTTCGATCATGATCTGCGGCGGGTTGTCCGGTACCGCGACGATGCGAGCTTCCTTCATCTGCTGATTGGCAGCGCGGATTTCGTTTCTTAATTCGATGCGATACCAGCCGTCCGCTTGAATCGGAAAGCGTCCGGTCCACACACGCGCTTCGCGAAGTGGGGCATCAGGCCCGCTCGCTCTCGTCTTGGCCTCGGCTTGCGAACGCGACGCCTCAGACGACTCGCGGTCCCCGTTCGCCGGAGATTGTGTCAATGGATACGTCTCCGCCACGGCCAATTCGCGGATCTCGCGCGTGGCGGGTGGCAGCGTTCCGACTCGGCCCCACAAGGCTCGACCGGCGAACTGCGTGAAGTTCACGCCGCGGATCGTGCGGCGTTCGAGGTCCAACATCTTGGCCGGAACTTCAAGGCGTATCCAAACGCCGGCTTTGGGAATGTCACCCGCGCGACGGCGGCTGTGAGTCTCCGGCAAGCCGACGGCAACTTTGTCGGCTCCCCAAAACGCGCGATGTTCCCAATTCTGTCCGTCGTGGAACTGCAGCATCAGTTCTTCAGGCTGAAGCCCAGGTGGCAGGAAGACTTCGGCGAACAACACATCGCCGACCTGCACTTCAAACGGAACCGCCGCCGAGTGGAACAAGTGATACGACAGTCCGGGCGTCGCGGGATGCGTGTGCCAGCGAGCACTCGGCACCGGCGGGTCGATCGTCTTCGCCGCTTCGGTTGCGGCAGCGTTCGCGGCGGCGGCGGGTTGCCATTCCCAATTCCCCTCGACGGCATGGCCCTTTGGGAGCGCATCTTCAAACCATGCTCGCTGCGGCCGATCCGCAATCGGGATGGATTTGAACTGTTCCTTGAGCAATTGAATCTCGCCGGTCGCGGCGTCTCCTTCGGCAGCGACGTTTAGCTCAACAGTGCTCTCGATCGGGCCTGAGACATCGGCGACGTCGGGCGGGTTGCGCCGCGGTTCGGACAGGCCCATGTAGTTTGGGTAATGCACGGCGGCCTGCAAGCCGACGATGCGTGGGCGTTCGAGCATCGTGACGGTCGCCAGTTTGGTCCATGTGCCACCGCCGTGAACTCGATATTCGAACGAGTGCTCATAAGCCGGCAGGCGGAACGTCCAACGAGATTCATCATCGGGCGTGAGGTCATGCCACAGAGTCTTGCCAGCGTTCTTCCCTTCGATGGCCGTGAGTTCCAGCCGCAAGCGTGCGGGCTTTCCTTTAGTGACTGTCGCGACGAATTCGATCAACTCGCCACGCAAAACCTTGGTGGTTCCGGGCTGAACTTCGAAGAGGACTCCCGTCGCGGGCGGGATGTCGGCAAACGGCGATAAGATGCGAGCCAGCGCGGTCGGCAAACGATCGGAAAAAACTCCCAGCGCCGTCGCGAAGACGGCGATGCCCAGCAGTGCGAATAACCCGGATCGACGCAGCGCGGGTTTGTCGACGACAGACCAGGGCCGGAAGTCCTTAATGCGTGCAATCGCCTCGCCGATCAGACGCCGGAAGAACGCGGCCGACCACTTCCTTTGCGAGCTCGAATCGAGATCGACGCAGCTCACAAGCCGGTTGTGAATGCCCGGCAGTTGACCTTCGATGCGCCGCGCGACGTACCGCGACGACATCCGCCGAAACAGCGGCCGGAGCACTCCGACCACGAACGCCCACACGCTGGGAATCACGATCAGCAATAAGCCCATGAGTCGCAGCCAAGGCCGCAGCGGCATCGCCAAGTCCGTCAGACTGACGCCAACGAGCAAACTCAAACCCAGGCCGAGCGTGAGGCCCATGCCCGTGAGTGTCCACGTGGACCTCAACAACCGCCGCGTGCTGGCGATCAAACGATGCAGCAGGCTGATTTCAGGCACGTCCGGTCGTGTTTCGATAGCCATGTGAATGCTCCTTGGATTTTTGATTTGCGATTTTTGATTTGAAGCACAGACGTCTTCCCAGAAATCAAAAATCGAAAATCAAAAATCGAAAATCTTCTATTCCGCACCGGCTCCCGTCATGCGGCCGATCCAGGCTCCGGTGCCCAGGTCTTTGATACGGTCACTGACGGTTTGGTTTTCGTCGGTGTCGAGCCTTTGGCCGCCGAACGTCGCCAGCCAGAACTCGATGCCGATAATCACGAACAACAAATAAATGAGCGGTCGCCAAACTTCATGCTCTTCGCCGATCGAGCCTTTCAATTGCTGCGTCTCGGCCGAGGCGTCGATGACTTGAAGTTCGACGTTTGGCAACAGTTCCTGCAACTGCGGCTCGTCGATGAAAATGAAGTTGGATTCTTCCTTGGCGAGGTTGACCGCGAATGCGAGCGAGTCGTGTTTCGGTTGTTCGGCTCGACCGCCGCGAACGTCAACCGTGTAAAAACCTTTCTCGGCCGTTTCCGCAAACGCACCGACTTGGCGACTGACCGATTTCTCAAACGTGACGGGCAAGCGATGCCCGGCGACGTCGGTGACCTCGGCTTGCACGTTCGACCAGGTCTTGGCGACGGAGATTTCGGCGACGCCATTAGCCGGCACGACCGATGGACCTTCGACCCCCGCGCGCTGGCGAATGTGGCTGACGAGCCGCAGCATCAGAGGCACAAACTCCGGTTTGAGCGGCAGGTTTGTCCACTTCGAGGTCATCGGGAACGCAGCCAGCACGACTCGTCCGTCACCGAAGCGGCTTTCGACCACGGCGGCGGTGCCGTTCGAGAATTCGATCAACGGCCACGTGTTGCCACGCTCGGCCGGCAGCTTCAACGGGAAGCGGCGATAGACTAAGACTTTCGTCATGTACCGAGCGTCCCGATTCTCGAAGACCGACAGCACCGGATGAGCGAAGTCGATCGAGGCGAAGCGTTCGAACTTGGCCGCATCATTCGGATCTCCGTCGGCTGGCTGCAACTGAGCCGACGTGACAAATCGATCCGTCGTGCCGGGGACGGCGAACAGGCCCTTGTTGTAACGGTCTTGGTTCACCTTATCACCTGGCAGAATCATCAAGCCGCCGCCGCGAGTCACGTGCTCGCGCAACAAGCCGAATTGCGGGTCGGTCAGACTTCCGCAGTTCGCGAGAATCACAACACTAGCGTCTCGAAGCGTTTCGGCATTGAGCTGTCCCTCGGGAAACTCGATCACATCCAGCGAACGAACGAAGCGACGGTCGACCTCCGACGTCAACGTGGTTGAAGCGGCTGTTTTCGCGGGAGCATTCGCCGCCGGCACCGACTTCTTGGGATCGGCCTCTTCGTCGGAGCGATCCGTCGCCGTGAACGCGGTGCGGAGGTAAAGGGCTTCGTTCTCGAACGGGTCTGGAGCGGGGTTGCCGTTGACGATGAGGACTCGGACTTGCGGCTCGACGGTCAGCGTGAACAAGTACGTATCGTCGTCCGGAAAGCGGTCGGAGGAAATCTCGAACCGGCCACGCAGTGTTCCCGCCTCGCGCGGGACATGCAGGAATTGAGTGTTCGCCGTCTCACCCGGTTTCAACGTGAGGCTCTTGCGAGCGATCTCCATCTCGTCGACGAACAGGCTGACAACGACGTCTTCCGGCTGCGTCTTTGAGTAATTCACGACGCGCGTCCGCAGCGGCAACGGCAAGCCGGCGATCGCTCGATGTTGTTCGGGAGTCTCACCGACGACCGCTCGATTCGGAATCTCGCCCGCCTTGGTGCCGACGTCGAGCACGAAGAGCTTCGAGCCGGTCGGCAACAAGCCTTCGGCCGGCTGTTCGCGCAGCTCGCGCCAGCCGCTGGATTGCGAGTCGGTGAAGAAATAGACCCACGGTTTCGTGGCCGACGGCGAACTGCCACCGAAAAGTTGCGTGAACGTCGCGAACAAATTGGCTCGCGACGGACTGGTCCGCAACGTCGCCAACCGCTCTTTCAGCGAGTCGGTATCGGCCGTGAAGCGGCTGACGATTTCTTCGGGTTTCGACGAAACCCGTACGAGCGTCACTCGGTCGTCGCGGTCCAGCCGGTCCACCACCGCCGAGGCCGCTTGCTTCGCGCGATCAAATGCCGACACCCCGTCCGTCACCGCGTTCATGCTGGCCGAACAATCGACGAGCAGAAACACATCCCGCCCGCCGCCAGAACCGAACAGCGTTTGCCAGTGCCGCACCGTCGGCCGCGCCACGGCAAGGATTAACAAGAGGAGAAACAGCGTCCGCAGAAACGCAATCAGCGCGTCCATGAACTTCATCTGCCGCCGCTGCTGCACGTAGCTGTCGAATAAGAATCGAAAGGTACTCAGTTCGATCGTCCTGAGCCGATGCAGCGTCAGCAGGTGCAGCAAGACCGGAATCGCCGCCAGCGGAATAAACCAGGCGAACAGACTGAAGTGGAGCAATTCCATGTCGGTCTTGGTCCGGTGGGCAATGGCCGGTGGGGACGCCATGCTCATAGGACGGATTGGCAATCCGTCCCACGAAAGCTTGAACGTGTCAAAACACTTTGATGCGAAAGCAGTAGCAGTATCCGGGCGACAGAGCTTGAACGCAAGCCGCATTCAATCGTGCCTGGGGTGTAACTGCCAGCGTTCGTCGAAGAAATCGGCGTCGGCGATCTTACCGGGAAAGCGGCTGTTGGGCGGAGTCGTCAGATCGACGATCGCCCAGTCGGGGAGCTTGGGGACTTGGCGCGCGTTGTTGAGGTAGTCGTACTCGCGAAACGTGAAGCCGCTGTTGAGCACCACGTAGCGTTTCGGATTCAACGGGTTGGGAAAGATCGCGATGAGCGCGTGACTGTCGGCGGGAAAGTTGGTCGATTCGAACTTTCGGCGACCACGTCCCGCAGTGGCGATCCGACGCGCGGGGGCGGTGATGTTGGTCTCCGTCCAGCGGATCGGCAATTGGTCAGCGATCCGTTTCAGCACGGCGTTGCTCGAGGGATCGCCCCACAGAATCAGATTGTGGTTGGCGATGTCGTCGTCCGTGATGGCGGTGTCGTCCCTCACGCGGGCTTGTCCACGGAATTGTTGTCGCCAATGGACGGTCGCATGACTGAGTTCCGACTGCACCCACTTGGCGACCGCCTCATGCCGCGCCGTTCCCGTGGGTCGCACGAAAACAAACGAGTCCAGGAACGCGTCGTCGATCGGGCCTTGCAAGCCGTGTCGTTTACGGACGCCCTTGTCCGGCGCGGGACCAACCTGCCATCGCCCGTTTTCGTCGCGGTGCAACGGACAATTCCAAGAACGATCCGAGCTGGCCTTTGGGGCTTCGACTTGGTGCGTCTTCATTCCGTCAATAACGATGACTTTTAGCCTCTCGGTCGGCGCGAAGGGACTGTGTCCCGCAGGGACCGACAGCGTCAACGCACTGACGTTCGAGACAGCGACACTCACATCAGCCTGCGTTCGATTTGATAGGATCGACGCCGTTACCGTTGCTTTGCTCCAGTGTTCGTCGATGGTGTCGACCGTGACCCAGTGCATGCGGTTGTACCGCAGCGTGAATGTCGTGAGATGCACCGTTTTGGGAACTCGCTGGCGTCCGACGGCCATGATGCTGTCGATGTGGCGGTCGATCTCGACTTTCGTCGCCGGGTGATAACTATGAGCGGTGTTCGGTCCTATCAGGTGAACCAACTCGATGCCATTTGTTTTCAGTGCGGCGGCCATCATGTCGGCGGCTTGCTTCTGTTTGTCGATTTCGCCACTGTAGGCGACGGTTGGCAATTGAGCCAGATTCGCGGCCCAGTCGGTGCAGTCGTAAAGATGCCACAGCTTTTGTTCGTACCACGTTGGCTGCAATGATTCGTTTTGAAAGACTTTCAAAAAGTCGGGCGTTTCGGAAAAGCCAGCTCCAGGAGCGGCGGCGGCCCAGCGGTCGGTGTAATGCACGGCGAACTGCCAACACGCCGCACCCCCCATCGAGAACCCGCGCACGGCAATGCGATCGTCGTCGATGCGGTAACGCCGCTTCACGGACTCCAGCGCTTCGAGCGTGTCGATCTCGCCGGCAAGCTTGTTCGCGTTGCAGTAGCGCCCGTACGGATGCAGCACGATCGTGTCCGGCGGCGCGAACTGGCCTTTGTCTTTGCGGCGCTGATCGAGGAAATTGACTTCACTCAGCGTTTCGCCGCGGCCGTGAAACCAGATGTCTAATCGCCAGCGATGCGGCCCGGCTGACGTGAACGACTCCGGCATAACGAGTCCATACGGCTGCACGCTGCCGTCGATCTTCGAGACATACCCGCGCGGCACCGGTCCCATTTGCGTCGTCCAAGGTGCGCGACCGCTTTTCAGTTCATCGGCCCGCGCCAGTCCATCGGCCAACAGCGACATGGCCGTTTCAATCTCTGGCGGCTTGAAAAACTCGTCATACGTCAGCGCGTCGGAAACGGCGTTGTGATAGGTCTGCACGTCCGGCAACAGCTCGCGCGTGAGAGCGTCTTTTCGCTGAGCCAACTCGTCGATCGCGGCTTTTAGCTTCGCGAGTCCTGTCTCCAATTCCTGCCGCTGAGCCTCTGGCACCTCGACGCCGACGGGCGGAACCGGCCGCACGCTGTCCGGAATGTTGTCCGCCGGACCGTCGGCTTGAGACGATTGCGATGTGAGGAAACAGGCCAGACAAATCACCGCCGCAAAGCCGAACAACCGCCGCATGAGACGCCTCCTCGTCAGAAGTTGTCACGAACTCGGCGGCAGCGTAGCGGGCCATTCGCACGATTGCGAATGAACAAATCAGCGGGCAGGACTTGGGCCACGGACGAAACACGGATTGAACACGGATGAGAAAAGGCTCGGCACGATTCTCCCTCTTCCATTTCTAACTGATCCGTGTTTCATCCGTGTTCCGTCCGTGGCGAAACTCTCTGGCTTTCAAAACAAAAGCAGCCCGGCTGTGTACAGCACCGGGCTGCGATGAGTGTTGGATTCGCGGAAGTGGAAACCTGCGCGAAGCGGCTGGCGCGGCCGCTACTTTTGGGCCGCTTGCGGGTTTCTCAAGAGCGTCGTGTAGTCGAGCGAAATCTGGAGCAATTCGTCGTTGTAGACCTCGGGCGGGAAGATCGGTTGATCGCCGCGAGTGGTCGGGTCTTCGAGCTTCTCGGCTTCGGCTTGTTCCTTTTTATCTAAGGCTCGTTCGGCCTTGATGACCACTTCGTTGAGCGAGATCGACTTGCGGTTCTTGCGCGTGAGGTAGCGTTCGATGTCCTTTTGGATTTCCTGGAACTTGGGCTCGCCCGCGATTCGGCGTTGCGAGCGATTTCGCAGGTGCGAGATCAGATCATTGGTGACCATCCCCGCCGAGACGTGCGGCGCGGGCGCGATTTTGTCAAAGGCGAGGGCGTTCTCCAGCGACGATTCACCCAGATCCATGTGGTCCAAGAGCGATGGCAACACGACATCGGATTTCACGCCGAGGTTCTGTGTGCTCTCGCCGTTGACACGATAGAACTGTTGAATCGTCAGCTTCAGCGCGCCGCGGTCTTGCTTGTTCAGGAACAGCATGGTCGACGTGACGGGGATCACATTTTGCACGGTCCCCTTGCCGTGGGTCGTCTCATCGCCGACCACGATGCCGCGCTGATAGTCCTTGATCACTCCGGCGAAGATCTCCGACGCCGAGGCCGAAAGTTTGTTGCACAGCACGATCAGCGGGCCGTTGTACACAACGCCGTCGATCTCGTCGTCATGCGACTTGATCTCGCCGTTCTGCGTTTTGACCTGCACAATCGGGCCTTTGTCGATGAACAGGCCGGAGACGTCGATCGCCTCGCTGAGCGCCCCGCCGCCGTTAGTCCGCAGGTCCACGACGACAACATCGACACCACCCTTGTTCTGGAAGTCTTTCAGCACGGCTTCCACGTCGCGAGCGGTGCTCTTGGCGTTCTCGACGCCGTCCTGGAAAGCCTGAAAATCACGGTAAAACGACGGAATGTTGATCACGCCAACTTTTCCCTTGCGACCGTTCAAACGCGTTTCGGTCTCGATGATTTCGCCTTTGACCTCAGCGTTTGTCAGTTCAATCTTCTGCCGAGTCAGCTCATACAGCGTAGGTTCGCCGCTGTCTCCTTTTTTGATTTGCAAACGAACCTTCGTGCCACGCTTGCCTCGAATCAAACGGACGACCTTGCTGAGCTTCATTTCCAAAATCTCAACCATCTCGCCGGTTTCCTGGCCGACAGCCACGATCCGATCGCCGGCCTTCAGACGTCCATCCTTGTCGGCAGCTCCGTTTTTGACGACTTCATTGACGGTCGTGTAACCGTCTTCAGATTTCAGCGCGGCACCGATGCCGTCCAAGTTGAGCGCGATCGCGATTTGAAACTCTTCCTGCGATTGCGGTGACATGTAGCTGGAGTGCGGATCAAAGCAGTGCGTCAGCGACGAAAGATAGATCTCCAGCTTCTCGGTGTCTTCGGTCTCGTGAGCAACCTTCCGGAACATCTTATAGCGCTTGTCCAGGCGTTCCTTCGGGGGAAGCTGGACGGTGGGCGTCTTCTTCGGCTTGCCGACATCAGGCTTACCCGGCTCAGACGCGTTGTCGAGCTTTAGGTTGAGCAACTCGAACTTGATTCGCTTGCGCCAGCGATCGTTCAACTCGGTTTCATTGGCGGCATACATGATCTTGTCAGGGTCGATGTCGATCGATTCGTCGACGGTGAAATCGTGCGGCGTGTCGATCAACTTGTGAGCCAGTTCCAACTGCCGGTCGACGCGCTGCAAGTAAAGGTCGAACGCGTCGTAGGCGAACTGCGTGTTGCCCGCCTTTAACTGGTTGTCGAGTTCGAATTTGTTCTTACTCAACTCGTCAATGTCAGGCTGTGTGAAATACATCTTTTGCGGATCGAGGTTCTTCAAGAACCGCTCCAGCAGCTTCTCGGAAATCTTGTCGTCAATGGGCCGCTGGCTGATGTGGTATCGCTGGACCATGTCGCAGACCAGTTTGGTCGTCCTTTCATCGTTCGGATGCGTGGCCGAAAGACGGTCCGCGAAGACCGTGACCAACGTCAGCAACAGCAATCCCGCACTCAGCGTGCAGGCGGTCCGAGACGGAGTCTTCAGCGTCATGAAATGATTCCGGTGAGCAAAAGCGACGAGGTGGTTTGGGCTGGAAAGGCTCTTTCCTGCTCGACCGCGCGATGGTATCGGAAGCTCTGAAACGACACAAGATGCTGTTCGAAGGTCTGTTTCGAGCGGGATCTTTAGTTTTCCTGGCAGTGCCGTTCGTCGGAGGTTCCAGATCGACTATTCGACTCCAGAGGCTTCATTCCGGCAGCTTCAGAGGCAGAGTCGATTCCGAGAACCAGTGCTTGCTGCGGTTGTCGTCTTCGTTGATTAGAATGCGGGTCGGATCCCTGGTCCATCGAGCCGGAACCGGCTGATGGTCTGAACTGTGTGAGAAGGCAATGGATCATTGGGGATTGGCAGCAGCCGTTGCCCGTCCGCAGTCAACACCGGCCGATTGAACCCCACGCGATCCAACCGACCGATCCAGCGTTGATTGGCCGTATTGAACAGCAATTCGCGGGCGGGTTTCAAAGCGGTGTCGTCAACCGCGTTGACGAGTTCCCCCGAACGCACATTCACGACCAATAAAGGTGAACAAGTATGGCTTCACCGGAGAAAGCAACGAGTCGACCTGACGGCGAGCAGAAGCAGGCTGCGCCTGCCATCTCCCTGCCCAAGGGTGGCGGCGCCATCCGCGGTATTGGTGAGAAGTTCGCCGCCAACCCGGTCACCGGAACCGGCTCGATGTCCGTGCCCGTCGCCTCCAGCCCCGGCCGCTCTGGTTTCGGTCCGCAGCTTTCTTTGAGCTACGACTCCGGAGCGGGCAATGGCAACTTCGGCTTCGGATGGGCGCTCAGCCTGCCCCAGATCACCCGTAAGGCAGCCGCTTGAAAATAGCCTACCAGGAATCGAGGTGATTCGAGTCAAGAGCCCTGATGGAGGGCTCTCATGGACGAGAAGCATCAATTACAGCTCGATCGGGACATCATTGAAACCATTCGCTCGGCGGCGAAGAAGCTCACGGGATTTAAGCGGCGGGAGTTTCTCGCGGAAATCCCACTCCAGTACTGCGACGGCAAACCCAGGGTCACCGAGCAGAAATTTGGATTCTCAAGAGCCGCCGCCGAGAAAGTGCGCGAGAAGTTGCTCCAAGTCGACCTCGTTCGGCAGGACGTGCCTTGTCGACAGACGGTCGGCACGCTGCTCAACCGCTTGGGGTATCGGCTGAGGTCGGTCCTCAAGACCAAGCCTCAAAAAAAGTGAAGGAAACCGACGCCATCTTCGCGCATGTCGCGGCGGCGCGTGAACGAGCAGCGGCTGAGCCGTTCTGTCTGAGAACCTCGATCGACACCAAGGCCAAGGTGAAAATCGGCCTGTTCTCGCGTCGGGGAAAGTCGCGTTTGCCGAAACCGGCCGCCGATCACGACATGGATCCCGACGCGATCCTGGTTCCGTTTGGTGTGCTGGAGGTGTCGCGCGGTGCCGAGAAGATCCAGCAACTCAACGTGCTCTTCGGACATTCGCGCGAGACGGCCGACTTCATCGTGGACGGGCTGAAGCTGTGGTGGTTGTCACGTCGAGAGCATCACCAGGGTGTGCGGCGACTGATGATCGAATTGGATAACGGCCCGGAGATCAGCAGTGCGCGGACGCAGTTCTTGAAGCGTATGGTGGAGTTCGCGGATGAGACCGGGTTGGAAATCGAGCTCGTGTACCTTCCGCCGTACCACAGTAAATACAACCCGATCGAATCCGCCTTTGGCGGACTAGGGGATCCTGGAGCAGCACTGGAACGGTGCGATACTCGACACGATCGAGACCGCGCTGGAGTGGGCTCGCACGATGATCTGGCGCGGAGTGAAGTCGCTCGTTTACGAAATCAAGACGACCTACGAGCGCGGCGTAAAACTGACCCGCACCGCCATGCGTCCAATCAACGACAGACTCCAACGCGACTCAGTCCTTCCCAAGTGGAGCCTCGTGATCTCACCCAACACTGGGTAGGTTATTTGCGAGCCGCTGCCTTATGGACACGTCCAGCAGAACCTGTCCGTGGTGCTGGCGCTGCTGATGATGCTGGTCTTTCTGGTGGACCAAACGCAACAGCTGTGTTGTCCTCTGTTCCAGGCCGCCTGGCAGAAGCTGGGAACGAAGCGGCATCTCGGGGAGGAGATCCGCAACGTGTTTCGCGCATTCACGTACCAGTCCATGGCCGAGTTGCAGATGTCGCTGGTGCGCGGCATCGAGCGACAGAAGCCGGTCTTGCTGAACTCGTTGTAGGCCGCTGCCGAAGTCTGCCAAACTCGCGTTTGTCCGGGCGCTGGCCCAGCGTCGCGTCCAGCGTCCGCGCCCAGGCGGCAAAACAGTCCGCCGCGGCGGATTCGCGACGTTTCCGCGAAGACAACCAACCTTTTCAACCCCGCAGTTCGGAAAACGAGTGGCCTTTCCCCAGTTCCCCGATAAGCTAGGCCAATTGGGACGCATTCCGGCTCAGCGACCGGGAATTGCTGACAGCAACGAGGTCTTCGACGGCCGGGAAGCAATGACTTCGGTCAGCCTCTCGTGTGGCGTGTTCACTCTGTGTCGCTCGGCGAATTTGGGTAGGCCTCCGATATGTCGTCCGATGTCTCGATGCTGCTGAATGCGATCCAATGCGGGGACTCCCGCGCGGCGGATGAGTTGTTGCCGCTGGTCTACAGGCAGTTGCGTGAATTGGCTCGTGCCAAGATGTTTCAGGAGTCGGCGGGGCAGACATTGCAGGCGACGGCGCTGGTGCATGAGGCTTACCTCCGTTTGGTCGATACGCCGGTGGCGAAAGATTTGCACAATCGCAAGTACTTTTTCGCGGCGTCGGCCAACGCGATGCGTTGCATTCTGGTCGAGAACGCTCGACGCAAAGCGGCTCTCAAACGGGGCGGCGATCGGCAGCGGATCGATGTCTCGCTGAGCGATCTGCCGGAAGCGAGTTCTGCCGCCAACGTCTTGGAGATCGACGAAGCGTTGACTCGACTGGCCGTGCAAAACGCTCAGGCGGCCGAACTGGTCAAGCTGCGGTACTTCACCGGCCTGCCATTGGTCGAGGCTGCGGAGATGCTGGAAATGTCCGAACGCTCGGCGCGCCGCTTGTGGGCCTACGCCCGCTCGTTCCTGCTGGAAGAGTTGTCGCCAGAGTCTTGATGGATTGCGCTTCGACGTCGCCACGTTCGCCAGAACGTGGGTTGCACGCCAAGTCCCCCACGCTCTGGCGAGGCGTGGCTACGAAGAAAATCCAAAAAGCTTTGGCCGGGTTTGCTGACAGAATGCGCATGTCTCTCTTGAGTTGAGTGGAATTCTCGCCCGCGAACACGTTGTGATGAGCTATGCACGAATTTGACCTCTTTATTGCCGCCATTGAGATCGACGACGAAATCGCGCGGCGGGAGTATCTCGACACAGCATGTGTGAGCGACCCGGCTCTGCGTGCGCGGGTCGAACGGTTACTGAGCCGAGCCGATCAGGCGGGGGACTTTCTCGAACAGCCGGCGGCGGATTTGTGCTCGGACTTCGATACAGAATTGCCCACGGAAGGCAACGAACCCGCGCGATCCGACGGCGATGCGCTCACCATGATCGGCCAAGCGGATGACACGGGGCAGTCGGTGTTGGTGAATGCCTCTCCGTTGGGCAATTCAAAAGCGGGGCCGCCGACGGAATCGACGGCACCGTCCAACATGTTTGGCACGCTGTTCGGCAGGTATCAAGTCGAACGAGTCTTGGGTTCGGGGGGCATGGGAGTCGTGTATCTGGCCGAAGACCTGCGGTTGGGGCGGCGGGTGGCTTTGAAGATTCCCAAGTTCGATGCCGACGGGAAATTCAATTTGATCGAGCGGTTTCGTCGCGAAGCACGGACGATGGCATCGGTGCTGCATCGCAATCTCTGCCCGATCTTTGATGTCGATGAGCAGGACGGCACGCACTATTTGACGATGGCCTTCATCGACGGCGAAACGCTCGCGCAGATCATCAAGCACGGATTCGAGCGAACCGCTCGGCCTGACTTGAATGATCGGGGAGTGAGCGGCACGGCGCTAGCCGCCGGTTCCTGCGAAGATTCAGGCGTCCCGAAACCGGCGGCTAGTGCCGTGCCGCTCAAAGACAACATCTTCACCGTTCGGCAGATCGCCGAACTGACTCGCAAGCTGGCGCTCGCACTGGAGAAAGCTCATCGAGCGGGGATCATCCATCGTGATCTCAAGCCGGCCAACGTCATGATCGACCGGGATGGTGAGCCGATCTTGATGGACTTCGGACTGGCCTGGATGGCGCATGAGTCGGATTCGCGCGTGACGCAGTCGGGAGCGATCGTCGGCACGCCGGCCTACATGTCGCCGGAGCAGGCGGAAGGTGACCCCGACCAAGTCGGCGCGGCGTCCGACATCTACAGCCTGGGAGCCATGCTCTACGAACTGCTCACTGGCCGGCCGATTCACACCGGCAGCGTGACGCGCGTGTTGTTCAAGCTCATGCACGAAAGGCCGATTCCTCCGAGCGCGCTTCGCGACGATGTCGATCCGAAGCTGGAAGCGATCTGTTGGAAAGCGATCGCGCGGCGTCCCGAAGATCGGTTCGCCACGGCGGCTGATTTTGCCGAGGCACTCGCCAGTTTTCTGGACGACCGACGGGAGGGCGAGGCTCCGCCGAGCCGAGTCTTTTGCCCCTGCGCGGCTCGGCGGGAGCCTCGCCCTCCCGGAGTCGAGTCGTCCTCTCTGACAAAACCGAATTGCTGCCACAGGACTCAAGCACAGACACGATCGCCTATGAACGATCTGGCGAGCCGGCGGGCGTTAGCCCCCGGACTGCTGCAAAGGTCCGAGGGCTAACTCCCACCGGCTCACCTGGGTCGTACCGCAAGTCGCGAATCGTGCTGGCGAGTCTGTTGCTGATCGGTCTGATCGGAGTCGTCTGGGGGATCGTGGCGGGACGAACGAAGCCGCCCGGTGGTGACATCGTTCAAGGCGACAAGCGTGTTACGCCCGACTCCGCAGCCGACTCGACGCCGGTCAAACCGAACGCCGAGTCCGTCGGCCAGACTGGCTTCGCGCTGGAGTTCGATGGCGACTCCAGCTACGTCGCGATTCCAACGTTGATCAACGACGAGCCGGGACCGGTCACGCTGGAAGCCTGGGTTGAAACGAACGAGCGGCAGATCAAGTCCAGGATCATCGCTAATTTTGCTGGGAATGGAAAACGGTTCTGTGCTTTGTGTGTCAGCGACAAGAACTGGTTTGCCAACGATCCGACGTTGCAGGGACTTCCGGATACTCCATGGACGTCGGGCCTCGCGCATCTGGCGTTCGTGATCGACGATCGGGAAGGTCGATTGTTCATCGACGGCAAACTGGTCTCCCGTCGCCCCCGAACCAGCGAACTGAAAGTCGTCGAGGACAAGCATGCGTGGCTGGGAGCCAGCCTGTTCGATGGTCGCCTGAATTACTTTTTTCGGGGTCGCATTGGAGAACTCCGCGTCTCCAAAGTCGCACGCTACGAGCAGGATTTCACTCCCGCCAAACGCTTCGACACGGATCAGAACACGCTCGCCCTCTATCACTTCGACGAAGGCTCCGGCGAAGTTCTGAAAGACTCGTCCGGCCACGGTCATCACGGCCAGATCGTCGGCGCAAAGTGGGTGCAAACCGAAGCGAAACGGCCGCCAGCCGCCGACCTCTCCGAGATTCTCACCTCGCCCAATTGGGAATGGACGGTTCCGGAAAACCTCGGCCCGGCGGTGAATACGGATGGTTCGGAGATGTCGCCGCATTTCTGTGCCGACGGAAAACGATTGTGGTTTCAGAGAACGTTCAACGCACCCGACGACCGGGCCTGGATCGCCGATCGCGAGGCATCTGGCAAAACCTGGAATCCCGCCAAGTCCGTCGGTCGAGCATTCGAGTTCGCTGGCCCAGCGGCCGACATGTTCATTTCTCGCGATGAGAAAACATGGCTGTTCGTCACCTGGTCTTCCCCAAATAATTTCTCACAGCAGGTCTTCGAATCGACCCGCCCGTCAGCGATTGACCAATGGTCGGAACCGAAGTTGGTCGCTGCCGCGAGTCCACCGGCTCTGTTTCCCGTTTTGTCCGACGACGGTCGGACGCTCGACATCACAAACAGCCGAAACGGCGACGGCCTCTACGCCTTGACGCGACGCACGAAGACAGACGCTTGGTCTGAGCCAACTCGCCTGCCAGATCCTCCCAACGCAGCAAACGGTTTTCGATCTGTTTGGAATTCGGTCGATGGTCGCGTGCTGGTCTTTCATTCGGTTCGAGGAACCAGCGGCAGCGCGACGCACTATGACCTTTGGCTGACGACTCGATCTTCGACTTCAGAGCCGTGGCAGCAGCCCATCAGCTTCGGCCCAACAATCAACACCACCGCGAACGAACGGGGAGCCTGCCTTTCCGACGACGGCCGCGAACTCATCTTTGCGAGCGATCGTCCCGGCGGCTTGGGTGGTTCGGATTTGTACGTCTCTCGCCGCGTTCCCAAGCGCAATGTGCTCGACGTTTCGGCCGCGCCTCTCAAACTGGAGCTTGGCGCGCAGTTGCCGACCGCGACAAAAGCGACCGGACTCAAGCTGGGCGATCTCGATGCCTTCCTCTGTAACTCGGATGATCAAGAGGACGCGATCTGGCTCAACGATGGTCGCGGCATGTTTCAACGCTCGCCGCAATCCTTCCCGCCCGGCTCGTCCAACGATGTCGCGCTCGCGGATGTCGATGGCGACAAAGACTTGGACGTCGTGGTCTCCGACTGGAAAGGCCCCGTCGAGATTTGGATCAACGACGGAGCCGGTCAGTTCGTCAGCCGAAAGACCATTCCACGAATCGGTAACACCGGCGTCGCGCTGGGTGACTTGGACGGCGACGGCGACGCCGATCTCGTGATGACCTGTATCGGCGGCGACAATCGCGTTTGGCTCAACGACGGTCAGGGACAATTCACGGACAGCGAACAAACCCTCGAACTCGACGAGAGTACTTCCGTGGCATTGGGCGATCTCGATCGGGACGGAGACCTCGACCTGTTCCTCACGGGCAATCACGGCAACCGCGTCTGGTTCAACGACGGTCACGGCCGCTTTCAAGCCGACGAGCAACGGCTGGGCAATGGCGTGTGCGAAGCGGTCGAACTTGTGGATCTCGACGCCGATCTCGATCTCGACGCCGTGACCATCGCCGGCGGTTGGAACGACTCGCCACGAACGGTGTGGCTCAACAACGGCCAAGGCCGCTTCCAAAAAGGCCCATCGCTCAGCCCCAACAACTCGCAATCACTGACCGCCGGCGATCTCGACGGCGACGGCGATGCCGACATTATCTTCGGCAACCTCAACCTCCATCAGCGCCCCGTCGAAGTCTGGTTCAATCCATCGAACCAATCGACGATCCCGTGACGTGGCGGATACTCCTCGTCGGCCGCTGCTTTCGCGCCACCGCCCGCGAACACTGATCATTTTCTACGGGAAAATGGCCTTCCGGCGGCAGGTCCGAAAAATCTTCAGAATTCTTGGCCGGGTCTGTGCGCCGAATACGCATGACTCTGTAGTACGAAGACTGATCTTGAGCGAAGTAACCCGACGCGTGAGCGAGGGCGGGGGTTCCAGGACGCGACACGAGAAATTCAGAGTCTGGTGAAGCGCCCGCCCTCGCTCACGCTTCGGGTTACGGAAATTTGCGGCCGAGTCATGATCATTTCCATTGAACAAGTCACTGACGAATTGCTGCGGAACGGCTTGTTGGACGACGAGTCGCTCGGCGAATCGTGTCATGCGCTGGAGAAACGTGGCGACGCCATCACGGGGCCGAATCTGCTGTCGCTGCTGACAGCCGAGGGGAAGCTCACGCCGTTTCAGGCCGAGGAAGTCGGGAACGGGCGGGCGAACCAGTTGCTGATCGGGAATTATTTGGTGCTCAGCAAGCTCGGCGAAGGGGGCATGGGAACCGTCTTCAAGGCGTTGCATCGGCGGATGCAGCGGGTCGTGGCGGTGAAAGTCATTCGGAAAGAGGTCGCCACGCGGGACTTCATCAATCGCTTCCGTCGCGAGATTCAGTTGTCGGCGCGGCTGAATCATCCCAACATCGTCATCGCGTATGACTCGGACCAATGTCCGCTGGGCGACTTCCTGGTAATGGAATATGTCGAGGGAACCGACCTTGGCGAAGTCCTGCGGCGGACTGACTCATTGAGCATTCCTGATGCGGTTTCGGCGGTGCGGCAGGCGGCCTTGGCGTTGGGCTACGCGCATCAGCGAGGCATCGTACATCGCGATATCAAGCCGGCTAATTTGCTGCGCGATGTCAGCGGTTGCGTGAAGGTGGTCGATCTGGGGCTGGCTCGCGTGTCGGAATGGGAAGGGGCCAAAGGGACCGAACTGACGCAGTTGGGAGCGGTCGCCGGGACGGTCGATTACATGTCGCCGGAGCAGGCGGATAACCCGCTCACCGTGGATTCACGCAGCGACATTTACAGTCTGGGCTGCACGCTGTTTTTCCTGCTGACCGGCGGCCCGGTGTTTCCCAAGTCGAGTTTGATCGGTCGCATTCTGGCTCACCGCGTGGACCTCCCTCCGAAGCTGTCCGTCGTGCGCAAAGATGTCCCGGAGGCACTGGATGCGGTCTTTCAACGGATGGTCGCCAAGTCTCCGGACGATCGCTTTGCCTTGATGGACGAGGTTGTCGCGGCTCTGGATCGGCTGGACCGTCTGCAAGCTGGCTTCGAGTCGACGCAGATCTTCACAAAAAAAGTCCGTGACGGATGGTCCCCGGAACGCGCGACGGTGCTGGTCGTGGAAGAGTCTCGGTTGCAGGCCAACATGATCGGCAAGGTGCTGGCCGAGATCGGCGTGTCCGATGTTCAAGTCTGCAAGTCGGGTCAGGAGGCATTGCAACGGCTCACAACGCTGGCGCCGCAAGTTCTGTTGAGCAGCATGAGACTGTCCGACATGAGCGGCTTGGAGTTGTCCGCTCGGATTCGTGACACGCTGCGTTGGCTGGAGATGGGGATCGTCCTGATGAGCAGCGACGACTGGACGACCAAACGCCGCAAGTCCGCCGAGCAGTTGGGTCGGTTGCGATTGCTCAAAAAACCGTTCGATGCCAGCGGTCTGCGGACGGCCATCGAACAGGCTTTGAAAGACAACGTCCGCGATCAACGGCCGCTGGATGGGTTGAGCGATCTGCGAGTGCTGATCGTCGATGACAGCAGTCTCGCGCGGCGGCATATCCAACACACGCTGAGCGATCTGGGCTTTTCACGCTTCACGGAAGCGGACGACGGAGACACGGCCGTCAACGAGATGCGGCAAACGCACTTTGACTTGATCGTCACCGACTACCACATGCCGCGCATGGACGGCCGAATGTTGATTTCGCACATTCGTCAACAGAGTACACAACGGGACGTGCCGGTGGTCATGGTCACGACCGAGTTCGATCCGCAAAAGCTCGCTCCGATTTATCAACTGGGAGTCTCAGCCATCTGCAACAAGAGCTTTGAACGGGATTTGGTCAGGAACATCGTGATTCAGTTGTTCGCGTGACGCTCCAAAGTAACCCGAAGTGTAAGCGAGGGCGGACGCTTCACAAAACGTCGCTGTCACGATCACTGTTTTTGGAGCGTCCGCCCTCGCTTACGCTTCGGGTTATTGGGTCGGTCCTCTCGATGTTCCGCAATCGAAACACCCTGGCATAACCGAACCGACTGGCATGTTCTCCGTGCGGTTGGCCGAATGCTGCTGGATGACAACTCCGTTGTGGAACGCGCTCGTTCCCGACGGGTAGCGTCTTGGTTCCAAGTCACGTGAAGCGTTAGCGAGGGCGAACGCTCCGGTCGACGATTCACTCCGTGTTTCGTGAAGCATCCGCCCTCGCTGACGCTTCGGGTTAGTGTTTTACCGGATGGTTTCTTCCAACATGAGCCACGATCAAGACTACATCTGAGAATTCGTCATCGAATGCCGTGACGGCTTGGACCGGATCGACAATATCTTGCTCGCGCTGGAGGCGACACCCGGCGACAGGACGGGACTGGATGCCGTCTTACGAACATTGCACACGGTCAAAGGGAACGCGGGATTTCTGGATTTGCCGCAGCTCGCCGCGATCGCTCATGCGGGCGAGGCTCTGTTGAGCAAGTTGTGCGGCGGCAAGTTGACGTTGAACGCGGACATTGCCGACCTGTTGCTGCGAACGGTGGATGCACTGCGGATCATCCTTACGGATGTCGAAGCCACAGGCAGTGAGGGAGCTTTTGACCACAACGCTCTGAAACAGGAACTCGCGCAGTGGACGGCCGCCGCCCACGGTGATTCGTCGATGGCAGTGGTGGCATGGCGCGAGCCGCCAAGCCCACCGATCCCGGTCGTCGCCACGCCGCCAACGGACGAGGAGCCGTCGAGCCGAATGGATTTGCCGAAGCTGGAATCGACGCTCGCTCGTCATCCGCAAGTCGCGCCGCAATCACCCACCGCAGACTTTGCCAAGCCGTTGCGACGGTCCGTGCCGAAGTCTCCGTCAGCCGACGCAGCACAAAAACCGGAACCGGCAGCATCACCCGTCAGCAGTGCCGTGCTTGACGGGAGTTGGTCGGTTTCCGCAATCGGCAGCAAAGCCGCCGAGCCGGAAACCTCCACATTCATTCGCGTGCCGATCGATCAGCTCGACGACTTGATGAACCTCGTCGGCGAATTGGTTCTGGCTCGCAATCGGATCGTGCAGATCGCGGCCAGTCGCGAAGACGACGAAATGACGGAACCGATCCAACGACTGCATCGACTGACCTCCGCGCTGCAAGACGGTGTGATGCGGACGCGGATGCAGCCGGTGCGCAATGCCTGGCGGAAGTATCCGCGCATCGTGCGCGATCTCGCCAAGCAATGCGGCAAGCAGTGCGAAGTCGAACTGCAAGGAGGCGACACGGAATTGGACAAGTCGATGCTGGAAGCCATCGCCGATCCGCTGGTGCATCTGGTGCGGAACGCGATCGACCACGGCATTGAGAAACCGTATCTCCGCAAGATCAAAGGGAAGCCGGAGACCGGCCGGCTGCTCGTGCGAGCGTTTCAGGAAAGCGGGCAAGTCCACATCGAGGTTTCGGATGACGGCGCGGGAATCGACCTGGAAGGGATCCGCAAGAAAGCGGTCGAAGTGGGTTTGGTCGCGCCCGAAAAGGCGATGCTGATGTCGGAAGCCGACCTGCAGAACTCGGTGTTTCTGCCGGGATTCACGACAGCCGATCGAGTCACCAGTTTGTCGGGACGCGGCGTTGGCATGGACGTGGTCAAGACGTGCGTCGAACAAATCGGCGGCACGATTGAGCTGCAAACTCGGAAGGACGTTGGGACGACGATTCGCCTGACCGTTCCGCTAACGCTGGCCATCGTCCCGGCGATCATGGTCTCTTGCGGGGAACACCGGTTTGCGATTCCGCAGATCAACGTCGTCGAGATGCTGCGGCTGCGGGGCGACGACAAACGACAAACCTGCGACAAATTCCACGACACGCCGGTCCTGCGGTTGCGAGGCGAGCTACTGCCGATGGCCGACCTGTGCGCGAAGCTCGGCATCGAATCGCGTGCGCCACAACGCGACGCGCTCGACATTCTGGTGCTCAAGACCGGCACGCGGCGTTATGCGTTGCAGGTCGATGAAATCGGAGACGCTCAGGAAATCGTCGTCAAGCCGCTGGGCGAATTGTTCGCCAGCCGGATCGAATACAGCGGTGCCGCGATGATGGGAGACGGCAGCATCGCATTGATTCTCGATGTGCTGGGCATCGCGCGCAGTACCGGGTTGCTGACCGCCGAGCAAACCCTGCTGAGCGAATCCGTGACGGTGTCTGAAGAGATGCCGCGATTGGAAGAACAAGTGCTGGTGTGCCAAGTTGATGGCGAACGCCAAATTGCCTTGCCGCTGGCGGACGTCGTGTGCTTGGAGCAAGTCCCGTTCACAGCGGTTGAGCATTCCGCCACCGGTGATGCCATGCAGTATCGCGGCGACGTCCTGCCGCTGCATCACCTCTCGCGACACAAGCCCGTATCGACAACCAGTGATGGCCAGCCCGACGTTTTTTCCGTTGTGATCTTCCGCACCGCCGACACTCAGTTGGGCTTGTTGGTGGACCACATCGTCGACGTCGCGCCGCGGCCGATGGACCTACACCCCGTTGATTTGGCCAAAGACCCTGCCTTTCGCGATCGCGTCATCGCGACAGGCGTGGTCTTGGGACGAGTGACCGATTTCCTGCAAGTGAGCTGACTGCATTTGAGATTCTGACACATGCGCGGCAGGGCGCTAGCCGCCGGTCGGTTCGTAAAACCACCGGTGGCTAGCGCCATCCCGCTCACTTTGAGATTTGAACCCACACCGAGACCCACGTCATGCCCACCCATCTACTGACCTCCCGCCGGATTCCGTACAAGCTGCTGTGGATCAGCCTGAGCTTTTCGCTGCCGATCGCGGTGCTGTTGTATTTCATGATCGCCGGCATCAACGACGACATCCGGTTTGCCGAGCAAGAATTGGCCGGCAACGGCTACCAGCAGCCGTTGCATGAGTTGCTGCGTCATGTGTCGCGACACCAGTGGCTGGCCTGTGGCGATGCAGCCTCTGAGACGGAGCTGCTTGTCGAGCAAGCCAAAATCGACCAGGCCTTTCAGCGGCTCGGGACCGTGCAACGACTGTCCGGTGATTTGCTGCAAGTCGGTGACGCGGGAGCGCCGGGGTCTGACCAATCCAGTTCGCCAGCGCGAGACTTGGTGTCGGCTTGGCAGAAACTCAAGACCGATTTGCCATCGCTCAATCAAGCCGCACGCGACGGGCGACATCGGCAGTTGCGAAACTCGTTGCGGCAATTGGTTTCGCACGTCGGGGACACGTCGAAGCTGATCCTCGATCCGGAACTCGATAGCTATTACTTGGTGGATGCGACGCTGCTGGGATTGCCTCGGTTGCAGAACCGTTTGACGGATTTGCGAATGTCGGCACGAGCGGCCTTCGCGAAGCCGGAGCTGACCGCCGCGGAGACATCGAACTTCGCCACGACGGCGCGGTTCCTGCGGGAAGTCGATCTCGATGCGATCGTCGCCAGCATTCAACAAGCCTTGTCGCAGGATGAGAACTTCCGTGGCGCGAGCAGTTCCATCCGGCAGATTGAGCCGGCGCTCGACAACCTCGTCAGCTCAATGGAAGCCCCCTCGATGGACGCCCTGCTGAGTCAGATCAAAGCGAGCGCTGAAGCCGGACAGGCTCCCGAAATTGACCGAGCCATCGTCAAAGCGTTGGACACCAGCTCGGTGTTGCGAGACGTGGCGGCTCGCGAGTTGGACGAACTGCTCCGCCTCCGCGTGCGCGATTATGCCAAACAGCGACTGTGCGCGCTGTTGCTGACGGCCCTCGCGCTGGCGGTTTCGGTGGCGCTGGTGGTGTTGATGGCACGCAGCATCACGGGGCCGCTCACGAACTGCGTCGGCGGATTACAGTCGCTGGCCAACCGGGATTTGACGCGCCGGCTCAATTTCCATTCCGACTCCGAGATCGGCGAGATTTCGACCGCCGTCGATCAAGCGGCAGAAGGCATGCAGGCGGCCATGCGGTCGCTGCGATCCAGTGCGAGCGAAATGCATCGCGCGGCCGATCGTCAAACCGACGTGAGCTGCCAGATGTCGACCAATGCCGAACAGACGTCGCAACAAGCTCGACGAGCCTCCGTCGTCGCCGAGCAGGTCAGTCAAAACACACAAGCCGTCTCGCTGGCCGTGAATGAACTGAGCACTTCGATTCGCGAGATCGCGAACAACACGTTGCAGGCCGCCCGCGTCGCGACCGACGCCGTGCAGCTCGCCGCGACGGCCAACAGCACCGTCACGAAGCTCGGCCAAAGCAGCGCGGAAATCGGCGAAGTCATCAAGGTCATCACGTCAATCGCCGAGCAAACCAACTTGCTGTCGCTGAACGCCACCATCGAAGCCGCTCGCGCGGGCGAAGCGGGCAAGGGCTTCGCGGTCGTGGCCAATTCCGTCAAAGAACTGGCCAAACAGACGGCACACGCCACGGAAACCATTCGTCGCAAAATCGACGCCACTCAGAACGACATTCGCGATTCCGTCGCGGCGATCACGCGCATCAGTCACACGATTGAGCGGATCAACGACTTTCAGAATTCGATCGCGGGCGCGGTCGAGCAGCAAACGGTCGTCACTCGCGACATCAGTCGCAACGTCGCCGACGCGGCGAAGGGAACATCGGAAATCGCCGGCAACATCAACCAGGTGGCGCGTGCCGCCGAAGGGACCGCCGCCGGAGCCGTCGCCACTCGCACCGCCGCCCAAGACGCGACCCGATTGGCCACGCAATTGAACGAACTCGTGTCACAATTTCGGAGCGAATGAAATGGAATGACGAAGCACCCATTGACGAAAGAAGCTCGCCTGGGAAGTTTTCTCCTGCCGGTCGCCTTACTGCGCTGTTGCCGCCAAATTTGTCATTCGAGATTCGTCATTCTTTCGTCATTGGGTAATTCGTCACTCGTCATTGAGCCAAGACCATGTCCGACATCGAACAAATCTGCACTTTCACACTGGACGGCTTGTTGCTGGGGATCAGCGTGGGCGAAGTCCATGAGGTCTTGCTGGCTCAAACGCTGACTCCGGTTCCGTTGGCGCACCCGGTGGTTGCGGGGTTGATCAACCTGCGTGGGCAGATTGTTTCGGCCGTGGATCTGCGCCGCGTACTGCGCCTGCCACCGCGCGACAGTGCTGCGCCGCCGCCGCTGAACGTCATCGTGCGCCGCGAGCACGAACTCATCAGCCTGTTGGTCGATCAGGTCGGCGATGTGCTGGAAATCGAGTCGCGTCTCTTCACCTCCCCCCCAGGCACAACTCCTGCGGAAACGCGGACACTCTTTCGCGGTGCTTATCAGCTTCCTCAACAACTGTTGTTGGTCTTCGACACGAACCGAGCGATCGAAGCCATTGTGTCGCAAGCCAATTCAACGCTCTCGCGGCACGCCTGCTAATTCCCCGTCAAGCCGTCAGTCGGCGATGGCACGGATCGTGTGGCCGGCGGCCTCGGCCGCATTCGCGGACTCAGCGCGAGCGACGTCATTGTTGATCCGCCGTCAGAAATCGACGAATTGATGATCCTGCTGCCGAAGTGGCTGACCGATGTGTAGCCCGCTCTCGCCGAGAGTGGAGAGGCGAGCGCAGATCGCACGGGCTGGAACCTCAGTCGCGGAGCGACTGAGCTACATTGGCGAGTCGCTCCGTGACTCGCATCAGTTTCGGCGGTGGGGAGAGATTATGGACCGGGCCATCGCCAGGGAATTTGCGAGCGTTGCTGCGATACGAAGCGCCGCGCGGGAGCAGGGCGAGTGCTCGCCAAAGTCGGGGTCACGAATGCCGAGGGGGTCTTCACACGGCTGTCAGTCCCCGACAAATACAAAGGGGCGGTCATCGGCAAACACTGCATCCGCATTGTCGTCCAAAGATCCGAAACCGACGGAACCGATAAAGACGCCGCCACTGTTCTGAAAAACGCGACGGTCGCGTTCCGGCAATTGCCTGAGCGCTACAACGACTCGACAGAATTGACCTGCGAAGTCCCAACAAAAGGGACCACCACCGCCAACTTTGAACTCACCTGGAAGTAGCGTTGCTGCCGCCGAGTATTGCAGTTGGTTGAGCAAACAGAAGGGCATCCTTGAAGCTCAATGGTGCTACGAGATCAACGGCTCAGAGACGAAGTTGAAGGAACGCGACTTGAGTTTGACCGGCTATCGTCTGCCCACGGAAACCGAGGTGGAGTATTCGATGCGTGCCGGCTCATCGACGAGCCGCGACTTCGGAGAGACGGAATAGCTGCTGCCGAAATATGCGTGGTGTCAGTGGAACGCACTCGGCCACACCTGGCCGGTGGCAGCCTGAAGCCAAACGACCTCGGGAGGAAGAAAGGGGACGCAGCTCTTTTTCCACCAGCTCTTTTTCCACCAACCTGCCACGCCGAGAGAGGCGGGCAGCTCAGTTCATGGATTCGTTTGTTGGTTCCTCCAATTCGTCCGACAGGAAAACGGCCAGGCTCCGTCCTCGATCTGCACGGCTCGCCAACGACGGAAAATTCGCAACGACCGAAGCACGGCGAGGCCTGGGATGCCCGGCGGTAGCTCGAGTTTGGAAACATCGACGAGAATCGCAACGAGCGAGCGTTCCAAGGAAAGGCTGGGAATGCGGCAAGTCACCACGACACGTCGCTGGGTTCCAGATATCGGAAATGGGGATGAGTCCAATTGATGAGGTGCCGAACAAATCTGCAAAACGCTGTTCACGCAACGCTTCAAGCAGTCCGGAATGAAATGGACCTTGACCGGCGGACAACCAATCCTCGACCTGCGAACCATCTCCCTCAGCCGCGTCTGGCGCACTGTCCGCGACCGAGCTTGGAAATCTTATGAAAGCCACTTACCCACTACTCAAACCGCTAAAACTACACCGCCATCACGAAAACCCCGCGCAATCGCGGTGTAGAACGGATCGCACCCCGGTGAGTATCCTCTGCGTAACGGGATCTTATACGAGCGTCAACTGCACGCTAACCCTGCTCAAGAGCGCCATACGTAAAAACCAACAGGTGGGGGATGACGGCTATGCTCGCACCGGCGCCGAGGACAGCCGGTTCAGCGATCACTTCGGCAGCCTGCAAGCCATCGTCACCAGCACGGGGCAAAGCGATAGCCGGCTGTTCGAGACCAAACTGCGCGATGAGCGCTACCTACCATTCGAGAACTCAGGTGTGATCAGTGAGTGGCAATTGGAATTGCCTGCCGACGTACGGCAGTTCGACTACGACACCATCTCCGATGTCATTCTGCATATTCGTTACACCGCGCGGGAAGGCGGCGGCTTGCTCCGCAACGGCGCAGTTGCCAACCTCAAAACCAGCATCGAAGAGGCGCAGGCAGCCGGTTCGGTGCGGCTGTTTTCCGTGCGGCATGAGTTTCCGAGCGAATGGGCCAAGTTCCAAGGGCAAACGCCTGACACCAACCGCTTTGAACTGGCGCTCAACTTGCGCAAGGAGCATTACCCGTTCTGGAGCCAAGGGCGTTTGGAGAGTGTGGCACGCGTGGACCTCCTTGCGCGCAGCACCAAGGTTCCGGTTCCCGGCAGTCTGGATGTTTTCGACAAGTCTGATCCAAGCGACGCAACCATTTTGGCTACGTTGGCCAATGATGCAGCGCTGGACAACCTGCTGGTCGGTAAGCTAACAGAAATCAGCCTGCCTCCCAGCCCGGTTGACGAAATGAAGTTCTTCTTAGAGGACAGAGAGCTCGGCGACCTGTGGGTTGCGGTCACATGGGGCAAGTGACCCCCGGTCCTGAATGGAAGCCCGCGAAACGCGGATATGGAGAACTGCCGCCGAACCGCTGAAATACTTCGGGGTCCGCTCAGGGGGTTGGCTGTACGATTCTTCGGAAGCTTCGGCATCTGTTTCTTGTTCGCTGGCAAAGCTGGCGACGATCTCCGGCTCCGGGCTCTGCAAAGATTTCAGGCATGCGAGCAAGTGCAAGCAAAACGAGTGCGGCTGGTTTCACAGCGCCGCTTCGATCTCGGTGTGAACATCGCGAAGGCCGAGTTCGACGGTCATGCCGTCCGCATTGGGATTCATTGATCCGTTTCAGTACGATGCCGCGCACGATTTTTGACCTCGAATGATACCCATTGATTTCGGCGGCGAGGCCTCATGAGTTCTCAAACAGATCCCGTCGTCCGCAGCGGGCGGCGCGAAGCGTTGATGGTCGTCTGCATCTGGTTGACCGCACTGGCCTATTCCGTGATCACGTGCTACACGCTCGGCTACAATCGGCCGGTGAGCGAACTGAAGCTGGTCTTCGGTTTTCCGGAGTGGGTTTTCTGGGGCGTCGTGGTTCCGTGGGTGACCTGCTCGGTCATCTCGTGGATCTTTGGAGCGATGTTCATTCGCGACGGGCACCTCGGTCAAGACCTGGAAGAATCTGAAGACGAACTCGGGTTGGGAGGCTGATCGTGAATATCACCGCCTCCTCGCTCGTGCTGTTTCCATCGCTGTTGGCCGCGAGCGATTTGACCGCGACGCCCAGCGTCGGCTACGGCGCGATGGTGATGCTCGTGCTGTTCATCGTCGTGTCGATGTGGATCGGCGCGCTAGCGAACAGAGTGACTCGCAAAGGCTCGTTCATGAAGGGCTTCTTCCTGGGCAATCGCGGCCTGGGAGCCTGGGCACTCGCGCTGACGGCGACGGTGCAAAGCGGCGGCACATTCATGGGTTTTCCGTCGCTGGTCTACACGCACGGCTGGATCGTCGCGCTGTGGATCGGCGGCTACATGGTCGTGCCGATCACCGGCTTCACGATTCTCGGCAAACGTCTGGCGCAGCTCAGTCGCCGCACGGGAGCGATCACGGTCCCCGACTTGTTTCGCACGCGCTTCGGCAGCCCGTCGCTGGGCCTTGTCGCATCGTTGTTCATTCTGCTCTACATGTCGTTCATGATGTTCGCGCAGTTCAAGGCCGGCGGCATCTTGATGAAGCTGGCGTGGCCCGACGCCGGCGTCTTCGCGTTTGCTGAAGACGCCGTCATCGCGGACGTGGACGTCGTGAAATATCGCACCGGCTTGGTGATCTTCTCGCTGATCGTGGTCGGCTACACGATGCTCGGCGGTTTCTTGGCCGCCGTTTGGACGGACTTGTTCCAAAGCATCCTGATGTTCATCGGCGTGATGATCTTGCTGTTCGCGTCGCTG
>CAYSHJ010000055.1:0-2756 GCA_964430385.1 uncultured Planctomycetaceae bacterium | reverse complement strand
CGCATCTGGGTTGTTATGCACCTTGATCCCTTCGGGAATCTCCAAATCACGGACGTGAATCACGTCGCTAATCTGTAGACCTTGGATCTTGACGATGATTCCGTCGGGAATCTTGATCGCCAGGCAGTCGACGGACAGCTTGTGCAACGGCTGTTCGAGCAACCCACCCACCATCGTGCCCGCAGCCGTCCCTTTCAGGATCACCTCGATATCAACGGTGACTCGTTCATTCGCGTCGACGCGCAAAAAGTCCACGTGCTGCAACTGCGTGTGGAAGGTATCCCACCGCACCTCACGCAGAATGGTCGTTTCTGTCTTGCCGTCGAGTTCAATATCGACGGCTCGATGCGTCGACTGCACGACCGCCTTGACCTCTTTTTCGGAGAACAGTAACGCGATGGCGTCCTGCTTGTGTCCGTAAATGTTGCCGGGGATCAACCCCTTCGCGCGCTGCCGACGAGCCTCCGACGTGCCCGTCTTCGGACGTCGCTGTGCTACTAACTTTGTTTCCATGTCCAAATTACCTCAAACGACTGTGCGAACCAATTTTGGAAGACTCAAAGAAGCCAAGCACGATAGCGGCAGCACCGCACGCCTGCAACCAAAGAGTTTGCAGGTGCATATGATGCTGGATTCGTCGAAATCTCATGTCTTGTCCGGAGGACCATCGTGAGGCGGCGGACTATTCGATGTTCGGACTTTGACTGCCACAACACAGTCATCTTCAAATTCGACGATCAAATTCCAATCGGTCGCTCCGACTTCAAGGGGCATTCGGATCAGCCAATGTTCAGCGGAATTGGAAATCAGCGATAGCTCGGCTGTGCGAAGAGCCTCATAGATACTGAGGCAATCTGATCGCGCGGCCCCGATTGGAATGGCCTCTCGAATCCGCAGTAATGCGACCCGATTGGACTCATTTCCGTGATGAGTCCGAAACGTCGTAACGAACGCGAGCCACCAAATCCCCGCGACAACCAGCAGCCAGACGAACGTCCGTAAACGTGGGACTCGCATCTTGTTCAGTCGGCATTGCGGGGTTCGTCAGAAACACTGCGTCGCCCGGGCCGATATCCTTGTCCCGGTCCATGCCGAGATTCCTTCTTACTGGCCTTACCTTTTGTGAGTGACGGGCTTTTCTGCGGGATTGCGTGGACGTATTCGCCTCGAAATTTGGAATTGGCCTCGGAGCGGCGTTTCACGATCGCCTCGCGAGGCGGACGATCGGCGATCAGACTGTCGCAGCCAGAGCCGATCAGGTCTTGCCGTCCGGCCTGCTCCAGAGCCTTGCGAACTTCGAAGTAATTCTCCGGCTTGAAGAACTGCATCAACGCCCGTTGCAGCTTGCGGTCGCGCAGGTGCTGTGCCACATACACCGGTTTCTTCGTGAATGGATCGATGCCTGTGTAATACATGGCCGTCGCGACGTCGAACGGAGCCGGAATGAAATCTTGAACCTGATCGGGGCGATAGCCGTTCCGCTTCAGGAAGACCGCCAGATCAATCATCGAGTTCAAGTCGCCGCCGGGATGACTGGCGATGAAGTACGGAATGACATACTGCTTCTTGCCAGCTTTCTCGGACTCCTTTTCAAAAACTTCAGTGAATTTCTCGAAGTCGTCGCTGGCCGGCTTGCGCATCAGGTTGAGCACCGTGGCATCAGTATGCTCGGGAGCGACTTTCAAATGCCCGCCGACATGATGCTGCACCAACTCTCGCATGTACTCGGGCGACCTGCGAGCCAAGTCCATCCGAATGCCGCTCGCCACGAACACGCGCTTGATCCCCGGCACTTCGCGAGCGTCCTGCATCAACTTGATGAGTGGCCCATGATCGGTGCCGAGCAGCTTGCAGATCGTCGGATGCACGCACGACTGCCGACGACAGACAGCCTCGACCTCCGGACGGCCACACCGCATCTGATACATATTGGCCGTCGGCCCGCCGATGTCGCTGATGACTCCTTTGAATTGCGGGTCGCGCGTCAGCGACTGAATTTCGCCGATGACCGACTCGTGACTGCGTGATTGAATGATCCGTCCCTGATGCGTGGTGATCGAACAAAACGTGCAGCCGCCAAAGCAGCCGCGCATGATCGTCACCGAATCCTTGATCATCTCGAAAGCCGGAATCGACTCGCGGTAACTCGGATGCGGACGCCGCGTGTACGCCAAGCCATACACGGCGTCCATCGCCTCTTGCGAAATCGGAAACCGCGGCGGATTGCACACCACCGCTTGTCGATCATGCCACTGGATCAAACGCCGAGCATTGTACGGATTCGTCTCGTT
Organism: uncultured Planctomycetaceae bacterium; assembly: GCA_964430385.1. GTDB lineage: Bacteria > Planctomycetota > Planctomycetia > Planctomycetales > Planctomycetaceae > CAYSHJ01. The sequence goes on along the minus strand of CAYSHJ010000055.1, from coordinate 465 downwards.
GTGAATCTGCTTGGTCGCTTCCGCGAACGTCGGCTTGTCGCGACAGACGTCTTCGAAGCTGGGAATCACGAGCGAAGGTTGAAAGTTGTCCATTGTCGGTTGTTGATTGTCCGTTGTTCTCTCAACTGACCCCTGACGACTGACACCTGCAAACTCAGCCGACTCCTTCGCTCCGAGCAAGTAGGCAACGCCGCGCAGATCACGCAGGTCGCGCACCGATTGCCCGGCCTCGATTCGGCGAGCAATCTCCCAGATGACATCTTCGCCCATGCCGAACACGACCAGGTCCGCTTTGCTGTCGAGCAAAATCGAGCGGCGAACCTTGTCGGACCAGTAGTCGTAATGGGCCAGTCGCCGCAACGACGCCTCCACGCCGCCGGCGATGACCGGCACGCCGGGGAAGGCCTCGCGCGCGCGTTGGCAATACGCCAGCGTCGCGCGATCGGGCCGCAATCCAATCCGACC
>CAYSHJ010000054.1:0-2070 GCA_964430385.1 uncultured Planctomycetaceae bacterium | reverse complement strand
ACCTTCGACGACTTCTGGGCCTGCTGCTTAGCCTGCAATGATTGCGGGGTTCTGGTGCCGTCGAAGCGTAACCCGTTCGAGATTTCACCCTGAGCCACCGCTGGAGGCTCAGGGTTTTTTGTTGTCCGTTCGTAGTTCCGCCTTCAGGCGGTGTTCTCAAAATGTGAAGTAAAAGGCAGCCGCCTGAAGGCGGGACTACGAACTTGCCTGAAGGAACTCATGATGTCCGACACGATCGCGATCTTCGACACGACCTTGCGAGATGGCGAGCAATCGCCCGGCTGTAGCAGGAACTCGGCCGAGAAGCTGGAAGTCGCGAAAGCGCTCGTCGAGCTGGGCGTGGACGTCATCGAAGCCGGTTTCCCGATCGCGTCGCCCGACGATTTCGAAGCGGTCCGCGCGATCGCGCGCGAGTTCGGCAGCCGCACGACAATTTGCGGACTGGCCCGCTGCCGCAAAGAAGACATCGACCGCGCGTGGGACGCTTTGAAAGAGGCGGAGAAGTGCCGCATTCACGTCTTCTTGGCGACCAGTCCGATCCATCGTCAGTTCAAGCTGAAGATGGCCGAGGCGGAAATTCTCCGCACCACGGTCGAGATGGTGAAGTACACCCGCGACCTGATGACGTCGCGGGCCGACATGACGATTCCCAACTTGGAGTTCTCGCCCGAAGACGCTGCACGCACGGAACTCGACTTCCTCTGCCAAGTCGTCGAGAAGGCGATCGACGCCGGAGCCACGACCGTCAACATTCCAGACACCGTTGGCTACGCGACGCCGGAGCAGTTCCAGCGTTGCATCGAGTACCTCCAAAGAAACGTGTCCAATATCGGAAAGGCGGTGATTAGCACGCACTGCCACAATGATCTCGGCTTAGCCGTCGCAAATAGCTTGGCCGGCGTCGAAGCCGGCGCTCGTCAAGTCGAATGCACGATCAACGGCCTGGGCGAACGCGCCGGCAACGCGGCACTCGAAGAAATTGTCATGGCTCTGCGTACGCGCGCCGACCACTACAACGTGCAGACGAATATCAACACGCCCAAACTATTCCCGACCAGCCGCCTTGTCTCGCGCATCACCGGTATGACGGTGCAACGCAACAAGGCGATCGTCGGCCAGAATGCCTTTGCTCACGAAGCCGGAATCCACCAGCACGGCATGCTGCAAAACCGCACGACCTACGAAATCATGCGGCCGGAGGATGTCGGTTATGTCGGCATCAACTTGGTGCTTGGCAAGCACAGTGGCCGGCATGCGTTCCGTGACCGAGTGGACACGCTCGGCTTCACGCTCGAAGGCGAAGTCTTTGAACGAGTCTTCCAGGAATTCATCACGCTGTGCGACAAGAAGAAAGAAGTCTACGACTCGGACATCGTGGCGTTGATCGAAAGCCACGTCGCCGAAAGGAACGAGGCTCCGGATCGCTGGAAGCTGATCAGAGTACAAACGTTCGCCGGTGCCGCAACGATCCCGACGGCAACGGTCGAATTGCAGTTCGACGGGGAAGAGCAGCCGCGCCGCGATGCCGCGACCGGTGACGGGCCGCTCGACGCGATCTTCCTGGCCATGAAACGGATCACCGGGGTGTCCGGCGATTTGCAGAGCTTCCAAGTTCGCAGCGTCACCGGCGGCGAGGATGCTCAAGGCGAAGCGTTCGTCGAAATCCGCGTTAACGAGAAAACCTATCACGGCAAAGGAATCAGCACGGACATCATTCAGGCCAGTGCCGAGGCGTATCTCAAAGCGCTGAACCGAGCGATGTCCGACAAGCAACCTCAGCGCCGCGTGCTGGCTCAGCACGATTAACCCGAGTCGCGCACGCATCCCAGTCGCAGCCAGACAGAGTGTCAAATGAAGCCTGAAACGCAAGTTTTGAACTTGCGCTGTTTGTGGTTGCCCTGACGATTTTCATCGAGGAATCGTGGCCATTGGGCAAGACTCCATCCGGCTTGCCCGGATGGTGAATCTGATGGTTGGCTAGCGCCGGCGGCACTTTCGTTGAGTGCCCTGTTTTTCTGCGGTTCGCCGCCTCCGGCGGCGAACCGCAGAAAAACAGGGGTCGGGAGCGTG
>CAYSHJ010000053.1:0-11816 GCA_964430385.1 uncultured Planctomycetaceae bacterium | reverse complement strand
TTTAACGTTGTCGCCCAGCGGCTTGATCCGCGCCACGGCATCAAGCTGCTTCTGAAATGGATCGAGTTTCTTTTTCTCGTCCTCCGTCAGATCGTCTTTCGGCTTTGCAAACAACGTTTGAATGTCGTCCGGGAACGTCTTCAGCGTCTCGGACGTGCGCTGCTCATGGAGTTTAGTCGCGCCGTCGAGGTCGTCTTCATCAACGAAGTGCTCCATCGCGTCGAACTCGAATTTGATGGCTCGCACGCCATCCTCGGCTTGTTCCTGCCGTTCGGCAGCGACGGCCGCGACGAGCGAACCGTCCCAATTCAACTCGTCACCTTCTTTGACGAAGGCATGGACTGCTTTGACGCCGGGAACTTTCATGGCGTCGGCGAGGTCCAGCAATTTGACCTTGCCGTGCCCACCTTTGAAGGTCAGCAGTTTCGCGACAAGGCAGTCCTTCGGATTTGTGTCGGCAGTGTACTTCGCCGCTCCGGAAGCCTTCTCGGCTCCATCCATGCGCAGCACACCCTTGCCGAGATACACGTTTTCTTTGCGAGGTCCCCAGGCCACTTTGAGTTCAGTCGCCATAGTTACTTGCCTCCTTTCGTGACCAATTCCATCGCGCAGGCGGTGATGCCAACGTACGTGCCGCAGCGGCAGATGTTCCCGCCGAGACCTTTGCGAACCTGATCGAGCGTCGCGCCCGGGTTCTTATCGCAGAAGGCTTTGGTGGCCATCACGAAGCCCGGCGTGCAGAAGCCGCACTGCATCGCATCGTGCTTCACGAAGCCCGCGATCACCGGATCGTTCGCCGCCAGCGATTCAACGGTCGTGATCTTCTTGCCGACGCATTCGATCGCCAGCCGAGTACACGCATACGTCACCTTGCCGTCGATGAACACGGTACACGCTCCGCAGTTGGTCGTGTCGCAGACGTCTTTGGAACCGGTGAGGTTCAAGTCGTCGCGCAGCGCGTCGAGCAACGTGACGCGGGGCTCGACCGATAGCTTGTGCATTTTGCCGTTGATGTTGAGCGTCACGTCCTGGGCCTTGGCCAAGGCGACGTTCTTCTTGGCAGCATTTTGAGCGATGGCTCCCTGTTCGCTGGTGGCCAGAGCGGTCACGGCGACCGCGGCCCCGGAGCCTTTCAGGAAGTCGCGGCGATTGACGCCGGGACCACTTCGGGGGTTCTCTCGGAGGTCTCGCATGAACTGGGTACTCCTCAACAGTGGTTGCGAAACGAGACGGAACAGAAACAGCAATGAAACCAGGCGAATTCAAACCGCCAGGCCAGAACGCCTGACTGACGACGTGCGGAACGGCGGCATTCTAATTCCGGTTCTTTGCATCACAATGGACTGATGAGATTTTTCGGTCGCCCCCCCGAAGATTCCGATCACATAAACCGCAACGGTCGCAGAGACGCCAGCAGTCGCGAAGAATCGTCGGTCGGACCAAGCCGAATCGCCGTTTTGTCGCGAAAATTCAGCGTTTCAGACACCGCGCTCTTCTCAAATTGACAGTAATCTGCTGCCCGGTCGCTTCCACCGAGATGTCCCACCTGGGCTGCGCATCTGCGTCGACGAACTCGGGGGATTGACAGCCCCCGCTCGCCGACACTTGAGTTCTCCCACATGACTTGTGCATCCGCTTCGCCAGCGATCGCCGCCACGACGCTGTGCCTCACGCATCAACTGCCCGAGGACCAGCCGAGTTCGCTGGGTTTGTTGTGTCCGCTCTGCAAAGAGCACATCCAACGTCGACCGCCCGCGGGCCGTTGCCTCAGCTTTTGGGAAAGCCAACCGGTCCACATCGCCGGTGAGTCATGCTCCGTCTTTACGCTCGCCTGGGACGACTTTCAGATTCGCTCACTGCACCCGCCAGAAGCGGGAGAAGTCAGCGATCAGAAGTCAGCGATCAGAAGTCAGAAGTCAGACGCAGCACGGCGTCGCATTCACTGACCACTGACCACTGACCACTGACCACTGACCACTGACCACTGTTTTCCGGCCTCACCCGACCGCCAGTGTCTCATCGCGCACGTCAGTGACGAACATGCAGCCGGGGCTGTGAGTAATCACCAGCACCGGCTTCACGGCCATGATCATGGCTTGAGGCGTCACGCCGCAGGCCCAAAAGACGGGAACCTCGCCAGTGCGGATCGATACCGAGTCGCCGAAGTCGGGACGCGAGATGTCCGCGATGCCGATCGCTGATGGTTCGCCGATGTGAATCGGAGCGCCATGCACCGACGGGTATCGCGACGTCACTTGCACCGCTCGAACGGCATCGGCCGGAGTGAGCGGACGCATCGACACGACGAGCGGCCCATGAAACACGCCGGCCGAACGGCACGGAATGCTCGTGCGAAACATCGGCACGTTGACTCCCAGCTCAATATGCCTTACCGGCAAGCCCGCTCTCTGCATCGCGGCTTCGAACGTGAACGAGCAGCCGATCACGAAGCTCACAAAGTCGTCTTGCCAGTAGCGCGAGAGGTCGGTCGGCTCATCAACCAGTTCGCCGTTTCGCCAAACTCGATAGCGAGGCAAGTCGGTCCGCAAGTCAGCATCCGGCGCGACGTGACGCGGCACCGGATCACCCGGCTCGGTCACGTCGAGCAACGGACAGGGCTTCGGATTCCGCTGGCAGAACAGCAAGAAATCAAACGCCAGCGCCTTCGGCAGCACGACAAGATTCGCCTGCGCGAAGCCATCGGCGAGTCCGCACGTCGGTGCGGTCCACGAACCATCTCGGCAGACGGTGCGGACGGCGAAGCCAGTGGTGAGTTGGTCATTGGTCATGGGGCCGTCGTCCTTTGTCACTGGTCTCTACTTCTCACCTTACCCTGCTTCGGGACTGTTGATTTAATCCGCCGCCGAGTTCACCTCGGCGGTTCACGCGTTTCTGCACTACGATTTTCTCGGGGATTTCATGTAGTGCAGAAACGTGTGAACCCCTGAGACAAGCTCAGGGGCGATTAAATCGACAGTCCCCTTGTCAGGGTGGCTCGCCGGCTTCTGCACTAGGCTTTTACGCAAGAGATCTCCTCAAAGTAGTGCAAAATCCCGCGAGCCACCGGGGCAAGCCCGGTGGGGTGAATACGAACGAATTGTTATCGTTTCGAAAGACAGCAGACCACGAATCGCGGACGACTGGCAAGTGACAACGAACCAATGACAAATGACAAAGCTCCAACCGCCCACGTCGAATGGATCGGTATCAGCCCCGGCAATCGGCAGCCGATTGAGCCGCGCGACGAAGTCACGGTCGCGGTCGGCACAGGAATCGACGGCGACTATCACTCGAAGAAGAAGACGGGTGGCGAGCGGCAAGTCACGCTGATGCAGGCGGAACATTTCGCATTGATTGCGGCCAACACCGGCCGAAACTCCGTCAACCCAGACCTGTTCCGCCGCAACATTGTCGTGCGTGGCGTCGAGCTAACGTCGCTGATCGGCCGCCGTTTCCGCATCGGCGAAGTTGTGCTCGCAGGGACTGGCCCCTGCACGCCATGCTCGCGCATGGACGAAAACCTCGGCCGAGGCGGCCGACTCGCCATGAAAGGCCTCGGTGGCCTGACTGCAAAGGTCATCGAGCCAGGACGAATTCGGGTGGGCGATTCGGTGATCGCCGATGTTTGATGGCTAGTCGCTCACCTGCAACGTGATTTTGATTGGGTAGATGAGCCCCCAATCCTGCCGACGCGCGTACGACTCTAATGCAGTTTTCAGAGAGGGTTTCACCCGTCCGGTGAATCGCACGGTGCCGTTCATCGAGACCGTGACGGGTTGAGCAATGTCAACCATCTTCGGATGTAGCCAAACTGTGAATCTCGCCACATTTTGAGTCGTGACCTCAATGCGATTATGGCCCCGGTTGATGGCGTCGATCATTGCTCCCCGGTGATTGGTCAGACTGTGTTCCAGCCGCCACGAGTCGAAGTCGTCCCCTGAGGACGTCAAGTCGTCGTACTCCAATGTTCCGTTCGCGGTCGTATCCAAGGTCAGCCAACGGTTATGGCTGACGCGATGCAGATAGTTCCACGCAAAGCCCTGAGGAGATGCGAGAGTGACATGCGGGTAAAACGGATCGCGGCGAACCTGCTTGTTCGACGCCAAGTATTCGGCAACCTTCGGTCGCATCTCGGCGAAGTCGTGTCCGCCATCGTATTCGTAATAGACGTGATCCAGACCGGCGCGGGTGAAGATTTTGTGCGTCCAGCGCGCATACTCCACGTCAGTGTGATGCCTGCGCACTCCCCGCTGCGCATCGTGGATTCCCTGGATCATGCAAATCGGCGTGCCTCGAATCACCGGCCAGTAGCCGCAATCCCATGCGCCAGCGCAGGCGATGATTGCGGCGAACCGGTCGGGCTGCCTCAAAGCATGGTGATACGCCCCGAAGCCGCCCATCGAATGCCCGAGGAGAAAGACGCGATCCGGGTCGATATTGAATCGAGTCTTACACTCGGCAATCACGGCGGCCAGATACGCTTCGGAACTATGCAGGCACCAGCGATAAGACGATTCCCCTTGGCCCGGTGCCGAGGGGCCTATAGTAATCATTCCGCTGGCCGCGAGCATTTCTCCCGAACGATAGGTGTCGGGGGGTGAGTCGGGCAGCGGATCTCGCAGCGTGAATTTGGGAGCGTCTCGCGATGTGGTCAGCCCGCCGCCGTGCATGAAGACGATCAATCCCGTGGGACGAGCGGCGTCGTACGTCTTGGGGACGACGAAGTACAACAATTCTTTGGGATACTTCGCGCGCACCTCGGCCGATTGGAATCGCTCTTCGGGATAGTAGCCGGCCGCGACCGGGCGATACGTCTGGCTGGCAAGCGCTCGGACCACCGACTCGATGTCACCGAGATAGCCGTCCAACCGCGACGCAAGTCGCTCGCGTTCGTCGCCGGACTCCGCAGCCAGGTATTCGCGGCATACTCTCACGGCAGCGGCGAAATCGAGTGCGGCTTGTTCGGGCGGTGCTGCCCATGTCTCGCACTGAGGCATGCAGACCGCCCATACAGTTCCGACAAACTGTGCCACCCTGTTCGCGGCAACACGAAAGATAATGCAAGGTCGAGAATGTCGTGCCATGTTCATAAGACCGCAGGTAACGCAGTTTGCTTTGATCTGTGTACGTAGCATCGGAAACGGGAAGTTGACGGTCAACCTCATCTTGCGGCGGCATCCTGGATTCCGCGCTGGTTCAATGTTTCCGATGCCTTCGACACAAAGATTTCTCAAAACTTGTCCACCCGTGATATGATGTCGGCATGGCTGATCGCGAATTTCAGGACGTTGATCCGGCTGGACTTCACTTGCCTGGAAGCCGGCGCGGTGGGGCTGATCCATTGAAACTTCAGCGACAGTTTTCACGCTATGGGACATCGACGACCGGGATGCCGCCGATCGAAGTCATCGACGAATTGCCGATCCCCGTTGGTGGTTTTCCCACCGTAGGAGAGACGTTTTGAGCAACAATACGACACACCAGGAATTGTTGGCCGCGCTCGCTGAACTTGGCGATCTGTTTCCCGATTGGCGGCTAGGCCAGACCTTGGCCAACCTCGCAATGGCCGCGGGACGCACCGAATCCGGAGCCATCTGGGATTTGGAAGACCACGAAGCCTTGGCCGCCGCCCGCCATCTTTTGGAACGGCATGCCGAGCGACGAGGCACGGTCTCCCAGGAAGCGTTGGCACAGGTGATGTCGCAATAGCTAGCCGCAGGCTGCGAAGGAGTTTTGTCATGTCCACACAACTGCAAGAGTTGGTTTTGAAGGCAAAGTCTCTGTCTCCCAACGAACGAATGGAGTTGCTGAGTGAATTGGAGAAACTCACGACAACAGAAGTCGCCAAGCCATCTCCGTCCGCCAAAGAGCATTTCTTACAGCAGTTGGTGAAGGACGGAGTGCTCAAGTCGGCGGAGCGTCATCAGCGGGATGCTGAGCGGTTCCATCGTTACCAGCCGGTCGCCTATGAAGGTCCGCCGCTGTCCCAAACGATCATCGAGGATCGCCGGTAAATGGCGGACTATTTCTTCGACACCAGTGCTCTGGTGAAGGCTTATGTGCCGGAAGTTGGCACCGCGTGGGTTCGTCGTCTGCTGGACCCCGATGTCGGCAACGACATTTTCATCGTGCGGCTCACGTCCGTTGAAATGACATCGGCCATTGTACGACGTCAACGGTCGGGAAGTCTGACGGCAAATTCCGCAGCAATCGCCCTGAGCGAATTTCGTGCTCAGTCGGCGAGTGACATTTTCGTTGCAGAGATCACGGACACGATTGTTGGCCAAGCCATCCAACTCGTGGAACGTCACGGCCTTCGAGCTTATGACGCCTTGCCGCTATCCGCCGCCGTCGATTTGCGGCGTCGTGCCGCGACCTTCGGACTTCAACCGCCAGTCTTCGTGTCAGCGGATTCCGATTTGAATGCCGCGGGGCTCAGTGAAGGACTGATCGTTGAGAATCCATTGAATCACCCCTGAGTTCCGATGACGCGGCGACGAACTCGCGCTTGCGGTGGTCGCCTTGGATCGCTGGAATGATCTGAGGTCAAAAATGAACTCTGTGGAGAGACCGGAAGATATCCGAGACATTTCATCCCGACCAAGAACAATACGCGCAGTTCAGTACGCCAGCACGAATCGACTGTGAGTTGCGAACATTGGAGGGAATCCTTGCGGGCATTCAGATCGACCGAGTCGTCGATCGTCGAGAATTGGGTCGAGTCGAGGAATGGATTCATCGCAACTCTGGATTCGAACATCGGCATCCGTACAACGAAGTCATTCCCGTCCTTCGGCAAGCAATTGCGGATCACGAACTCACGGAAGAAGAAAGTGACGATGTACTTTGGCTGTGCCGTCGGCTTAGCGGTGACAACGCGTACTACGACGCACTCACTTCCGATTTCCAACGGCTTCACGGAATCGTTGCCGGGATGATGAGCCCCAAATTTCATCGGGTTACCCGAACAACTCTTCCAGCACACGACCGCCCTCGGTAATCGGCGTCGGTCGGCCTTCGGGGTCGGGGATGCGGAGGTTGGGGTCGATGCCGAGCGAGCGGAAGATGGTGGCGGAGAGGTCGGCGGGGGTGACCGGATTGTCGGCGGGGTAGCCGGCGTGTTTGTCGGACTTGCCGTGGGTGATGCCGCCGCGGATGCCGGCTCCGGCGAAGAGCATGGGGAAGCAGTGGCACCAGTGGCCTCGGCCGCCTTGCGGAGTGACGCCGGGGGTGCGGCCCATTTCGCTCGTGAGCACGACCAGTGTTTCGTCCAGCAGGCCGCGCGACGACAAGTCTTCCAGGATCGCCGTGTACGTTTGGTCGAGGCCCGGCAGTAGAATGTTCTTGATGTCGTTGTTCTGGATGTGCGAGTCCCAACTGTATCCGTCGGGGCATTCCCACTGGACGGTGACGAAGCGTGCTCCGGCTTCGAGCAAGCGCCGGCCCAGCAACGCAGCTTGGCCGAACAAGTGGCGACCGTAGCGGTCTCGCGTTACGGGTTTCTCTTGGCGGATGTCGAGCGCGTGGCGGATGCGGTCGGAGTTCGCCAGCTCGAACGCTCGCTGTTGGAAGCTCGAGTACGTTTCGATCGTGCGTGTTCGTTCGACCGACTCGCGCGCGGCGTCGAATTGTTCGAGCAGCGTCTTGCGGCGGTTCAGCCGGTCGAGTGTCAGCGTCGGTTGCTCATCGAGTCCTTGAATCCGCAGGTCCATCTCCTGATCGGTGACCTCGCGAAAGAACGGATTGTCCTTCGCATCGCGGCGGCGAAAGTTGGTCGCCAGCGCGTTGTACGACCGACCCAGCCAACCGGCGTACTGACCGGGATAGTCGTAGCCCTGCAAATGTCCCAACGGTGCCGGCACATAAACGTAACTGGGCATGTCGCGGAAGCGTCCGGCGGCTGCTCGCTGGTCGAGGTATTCGACGATCGAACCCATCGCCGGCCAATCTTTGTCGGGCGTAGCGTTGAGGATTGTCTCCGGCAAGTGCCACGGCCGGCCGGTCTGCATCCAGTGGCAAGCGTGATGATTGTTGTGCGTGTGATGGACGGTCCTGACGACCGCGAACTTGTCCGACATCCCTGCCATGCGCGGCATGTGCTCGCAGATACGCAGTTCCGGCGTGCGCGAGTCAATCGGTGAGAACGTCCCACGAATGTTCTCCGGAGCCTCAGGCTTCATATCCCACGTCTCGAGTTGACTCGGCCCACCGTAGAGGTACAAGAACAGCACCGATTTGGCGCGGGCGGGCAACAGATCTCCGGCTTCTTCCCCCGCGAAGACCTTTGGCAGCGTCGCGCCGAGCAATCCGGCTCCGCAGGCCCGCAGCAGGTCGCGCCGAACAACACCGTCACACACTCGTTGAGGTTGCCCCAGAATGGTGAGCATCATCCGACTCCCAAGAAATCAACCGCGACTTCAACCGACGTCGCCAAGTCAATTGGCTCTTCGTCCGTTGTGAACCCTCATCAGATGATATCAGCGACGACGCTGACCGTGTAAGGCTTGTCGGGAATCAATCGAGGCCAATGCGACGGCGCTTCTGGTGCTACTCCAAATTCATTTCCTTGAGGACGGACTCGAAGCGGCCCCACGGGATGGGTTTGGTCGGGATCGCGGCCGAGCGTTTGTCGAGAGCGAGATCGAGGATGTACATCGTTTCGACGAAGCGCGTTCGCTGGCCCACTTGTCGGAGTCGGACTAATTCCGCCTGCTCCTCACGGAACCGACGAGCCATCTCGCGCAGCGTCAAGACCCGCGCACCGTCCGAGTTGTGCTCCACCTGAACTCCGCGACACGCCGGCCAGTCTTCGAAGAGCAACAGGTTGGAGACGGCGATGAGGAGAATGGTGATCGGCTGGTGCTCCGCCAAGCCCGCCGGCTCGCAGCACGGGGCCATCACGTACAAATCGTGTTCGAACGGTTCGCCGGCGGTTCGATCGCACACGAAGTTCGTCAGCGTCTCCAACAAGTATGACCCTTCGGCCCCTTCCATCGAGATCAGCGTGTGCCGGTGAGTGACCTCGAAGGCCCGCGCCAGCAACACTGACGCCAGATGCCCGTTCGGGACAACACGGTTCAATTCGGATTGCCCCAGCGAGCGGATGCGCAGGACACCCGGTGCCTTTCGCCCAGGCACACCATCGGAGGGGGGTCGTTCGGTCGGTTCCACGAGATGGAGCGCAATGACGATCGTATCCCGCGCGTCTCCCTTCAGGATGTTTTGCCGCTCGCGGCGACGTCGCCAATGTGCCAGGAACCAAGTGGACATTGACCCGATCAGCAACCCCAGAACAACGGCGATGCCACGCCCGCTCACCTCTTCCAGAAACTTGTCGAACATCGCACATCCTCACCCAGACCACGAAGTCGGTAGCTCCCTGACGCATTGAGCGGAGAGGAGGCCTTCGATTTGCGGCGGCGTAGAACCGATTCCCGTCCAAAGCGACGGGCGCCAGTGCCTGAGATTATGCTTTCGGCGTGACGATCACTCGGCTGGAATTGATTTTCACTTCTTGTCGAGGCCGGTCGCCCTCGCCAGTTGGCAGATTGCCGATCTTCAGCACTGCATCGAGACTCGCCTTGTCGGCGGTCTTGCCGAAAACGGTGTATTTGTTGTCGAGATGTGGCACTCGGCCCAGGCAGACGAAGAATTGCGAACCAGCCGAGTTGGGATCATTGGTCCGCGCCATCGAGAGTACGCCCGCCTCGTGCAGCTTGCTATTGAACTCCGCATTGATGGTGTAGCCCGGCCCGCCGGTGCCGGTCCCTTGGGGGCAGCCGACTTGGATCATGAAACCCGCGATCACGCGATGAAAGATGATGCCGTTGTAAAATCCGATCTTCGTCAGGCCGATGAGGTTCTTGCTGTGGCCCGGAGCGACGTCGGGATACACGTCGAGCAAAACCTTGCCCATCGCTGTTTCGAACTCGACCTGGTACGTGTTCTTCGAGAAATCCACGTCTTTCAGCGCTTCATCGACTTCCGCTCGGCGGCTTTTTCCAAACAGGGCCACGGCAAGTTCCTTCTCAGGAGGGTGGGAATGACCCACCCAATTCATGGATTGATGGAATCGCGGGCAGGATCGTAGAGATCGACAGTAATGTTCGCCAGCGCCGCCGACCTCGCGCCGGCGACGTCATGTGTCGGCCTCGTCCCAGCCATGTGTCGGCCACAAGGGCCAAGGCTACTCGTCCCAGCACTGCCGCGCGAGGTTCAGCAATCGTGCGAACGTGGCCTCGATGACCGCTCGCCGTTCCGGCGAAACATCGGTGCCGAGTGACATGCATTCCGGGCTGAGTTGCTCGAAACGCACCCGCCACTCTTCGACCGACGACGGCTCCGGCAAGAAGCCCCCTTCGAGCGTCTCGTGGAGCACGCACATGATCTCGATGTTCGGCAACACGATCTGCAGTTGCGCGGTGAGTTGAACATTGTCGGCTCCGGACTCTGGGCCGCTCAGCTTGAGAGCCGTCACGGCGTCGAGTGCTTGATCGACGTCGTCGGCCAGACCGCGAGTCAGGTCAAACAGATGATCCCGCGCGGCGTCGTTGTCGAAGTTGCCCGGTCCCCAAGTGCCCACAATAAAGTCCTTTGTTCGGATGAAACCGGGCTGGCTTCTGGCCGGCCTCGGCAAGGTTGTGACGAATTGAGCCAGCGGCGCGAAGCGAACGCGGCTCGTACGCTGGGATCGACACGCAACGTCGTTACGATGTTGGCCTCTCTGGACCGGCGGTTTTTCCCAAGAGGTTGTGAATCATGCTCAAACCAATTCGACCCTCGAACGCTTGGCGGCGATTGTTGCTCGCCGCGTTGGTGGTCGCTGTCAGCGCAATGTTGGTGGCTCTGGTCGACTGGGAAGCGAAGTCGGCCAAAGCTCAAACGCTACAAGCCACTGAATCGCTGAAGTGGTATCGAGGCAACTTGCATACGCATTCACTATGGAGCGACGGCGACGACTACCTGGAAGCCATCGCGTTGTGGTATCGCGAGCACGACTATGACTTTCTCGGCTTCACCGATCATAACGTGCTGGCCGACAAGGAACGCTGGATCGACGTCGAAAAGAGCAAAGGTAAGCAGGCTGCGTTCGATAAGCTCAAGGAGAAATTCCCTGACGGCTGGGTCGAGCAACGAACGCAGGACGAGAAACTGGAAACGCGGTTGAAGACATTCCGCGAAGTCGCCGACAAGTTCAACGAGCCGGGGACGTTCCTGCTCATCCAAGGGGAAGAGGTCTCCGATGCGTTCCAAAAGTGGCCGGTGCATCTGAACGCCACGAACCTCCGCGAGGCCATCGTGCCGCGGCACGGCGGCAGCGTTTATGAGACGATTCAGAACAACACCGACGCTTTGATCGCGCAGCGCGAGCGAACCGGGCAGCCGATGATGATTCACCTGAATCACCCAAACTTCGGCTACGGTGTCACGGCCGAAGACTTGATGCGGGTGCGGGGCGAGAACTTTTTCGAGGTCTACAACGGACATCCTGCCGTCAATAACTCCGGCAACAAGGAACACGCCTCGACCGAAAGGATTTGGGACGTCATCAACGCGTTCCGCCTGACAGAACTGCGGATGCCGCCGATGCTCGGATTGGGAACCGACGACGGCCACGCCTATCACAATATCCCCAGCCGCGCGAGCGAACCTGGGCGTAGCTGGGTCATGGTCTTGTCGGAATCCCTGACGCCGGACGCCTTGATCGCCGCGATGGAGGCCGGAAGGTTTTATGCGTCAAGCGGTGTGTCTCTCGAACGAGTCACCGGCTCGGTCGGCGGACTTGAGATCCAGGTGAAACCCGAGACCGACGTGAC
>CAYSHJ010000052.1:0-3772 GCA_964430385.1 uncultured Planctomycetaceae bacterium | reverse complement strand
TGAATCGCGACCTGCCCGCGTATGTCATGATTCCGAAGCTGCTGCCGGGAGCGAACTCCGCGTACTTGGGAGTCGCTCACAAACCGTTCGAGACGCTGGCCGACCCGGCTCAAGAGGGACCGTTCAAGGTTCCGAATTTCGCGCTCGCCGACGGCATCACCGCAGACCGACTCGGCTCGCGACGTGAAGTGCTGCAAGGCTTCGACCGCATCCGTGCCGAGATCGATCGCTCCGGCCAGATGATCGCGATGGACCGCTTCCAAAACACCGCGTGGGGCATCCTCAGTTCGAATAGAGCTCGCGACGCCTTTGACCTGGACGCCGAGCCGCGCGATATCCGCGAGCGTTACGGCTTCATGCCGGCGTTCGACCCGAAGGCCATCGACCGCTGCGGTGCTCCCGCCTGGAGCCAACGCATCCTGCTGGCTCGGCGACTGGTCGAGGCCGGCGTGCGCATCGTGACGGTTGATGTCCGCTGGTGGGACACTCACGTCAAAGGCTTCGAGTCGCTGCGACTCGGCTTCCTGCCTCGTTGGGATCGAGCCTTCTCGGCACTGATCGAAGACCTCGAACAACGTGGCCTGCTCGACACCACGCTGGTCGTTGGCTGGGGCGAGTTCGGCCGTACGCCCCGAGTGAACAACAACGCCGGCCGAGACCACTATCCCAATGTCTTCAGCGCCGTCCTCGCTGGCGGTCCGGTGAAAGGTGGCCGAGTCGTCGGCTCATCCGACGCCATCGCCGCCTTCCCCAAGTCCAATCCCAAATCTCCGCAAGATGTGCTCGCCCTGATCTACCGCCATCTTGGCGTCGACATCCATCGCGAATACATCAACCGCGCCGGTCGCCCGATTCCAGTGCTGCCGTATGGTACGCCAGTCGATGAGCTGTGCTGAGCCGGACATAGCGAGCCGCCACGTCACCACTCCGGCGACTCAACCAAACGAACGGTCCGCTGTCCGAAGTCGATTTCGAGCCGATGCGGATTCAGCAACGCGGTGCCCAGCAAGCAGTCCGTCGAGAAAGCCTTGCATTGGACGCACCCCACCCGTTTTGGCGCGAGTCACGCGACCGAACTGCGGCGTCCGATTTTGACGGCACCACCTCCACCGACTCGAAAGATGTGAACCGGCTTCGTTCCGAATCGTGTTTGGCTGGCGAGATCGATCTCGCGGAACGTCTTCGCCAGCACATACTCACCGGATTCTGGTTCGACGGCGATCAACTCGCCGTTGTGCTGCGGCTCCAACTGTCTTTTCAGACGACCATCGTAAATCCGGCGAACTGTTTCGACGAACGTCTGTTTTTCGGCGTTTAACGGCATCGCGAAACCTCACATTCTATTTCTGACCAACCACATGGTACCTCGGCGCGTCAATTCGCGTGAGGCTTTCTTGGTGACATGTTCGAAAACCACTCGCTTGCCGCTTGGGCACTCTGTTACTCGACTTCCAAGCTTGCGGCCAGCGTCTCCCAGTCCGTGAGCTTGGCGGCTTCGTCGGTGCGAGCTAGAGCGAGACGGGCACGCAGCTTGTCAATGTTGTCTTTCTCGGTGGTTAACTTCACCGGACGCTAAAGCTCAGCCGCCGGGGCCGCCTGCAACGGCTTAATCTCGCCAGAAGCCGGAATGGCGGCCCCGGTCGGCTGCAGCGTCTGGTTCGGCGCTACCCTGTCGTCAGCAAAGGAAACGTATTTGCGGCCGCTCCGTTTTTCCAGCGCCTTAATGTCTCGAAAAATCGCCTTCGGATCGTAATTGAACTTGGCAGCGTGCGCATCGCGAATGCGCCGAACTTCATCGACAATCGGATCGGAATCATTCATGGCTTCACCGTTCTGAGTTCCTCGGGCGTACAAATGATCGGGGCCTTGTAACCCTTGCTGACACAAACCGTCTCAATCAACGGCCGCATGGTTGCGTTCGCCATGTGCCGAAGATTCCAGGTCAAGAGGTAAGGAATTTTCTGGTCGGCTGCAATTGCAATGTGCAATGCGTCTTCAAATGCTTTCGCTGGTAACGCCCCAGCTCGGACGAGTTCCTGCGCAAGCTCCAATGCCTCTTGGCGAGTTTCCAACAGGACCATGTCCTTCAATACCTCGAGCCGTTCGTGCGCGGCTTGAGGGTCGCCCCCTCCAGCTTCCTGAAAAACAAGTTCCGAAGCACAAAGCTCGAAATCTTCGCGACGAGTATCCCACCAATCGTGCGTGATTTGCTGATGCGCCGCAACGATCAGGTCACGGCTGGGGCGGGCAGTCAAATAGCTGACGAATGTGGTTTCGATGTAAACGCGTTCCCTCATGGCTCATCTCGCCTGCGATGCTCTGAAAAGAGTCGCGTCCCCTTTCTGACCTCTATTGTCTTCCTCGGTGATTAACTTCGCCGGAACGCCAAAGGTAACCCGCGCGGACAAGGCGGCCTGATGAACGACTGACGTTCAACGAAGCCAGAAACCGTGAGCGGCCAAAAACCGCCGCCCTGTCCGCGTCGGGTTGACCGACTTGTTGGCCGATTGCTCGGTTGCGGTTCATTGACCGTTCGGACGCCGAACGACTTTCATTTCGCCGACTGACCATCAGACGGCTTTTGTTTGTTTTTGTTTCGCCGTCAGACGCCACCGACAATCAGTTCGTCGGACGGCAATCAGACGGAGTTGTGTTTGTGGTTCATTGTTCGATCGTTGGTTAGCCGGCGCGCACGATCCGACTCGGACAAACTTTCTGCATGTAGCAATCACTACACAACGGGGTTTGCGGGCGACACCAAGTTCGGCCAATTTCCCATGCAGGAGAATCGAACATGCCGGGAAACTCGGGATGGAGCGCCCTCGCCCGGTAAATGACGGCCTCAATGGAGTCTTCCGGTTCGGTGAGCCCAAGCCGAGCAAAGACTCGCCGTACATGGACATCCGCAGAAACGTCAATCGAGTAATAATCCTTGAACGGCACCTTAAATAGTCGTGCAAGGAGGTTGGCTGCCATTGTCGCAATCTTCGGCCCAACGCCTGGGAATTCGAGAAACCTATAAACAACATCTGCACTGGACGGCGTGCCTTCCCAAATCTTTGCCGCGTTGCCAGTGTATTTGTCGTCAATCAGCCGGATGGCAGCGTGAAAGTTTTTGCTCATGCCCTCTGTGAAGCGATGAAGTGGTTCCGGCTTGGTCATGAGGTCTCTGACCTCGTCCAAGGTCAGTTCTGCCAACCGCGAAAAAGTAAAGTTGCCGAGCTTTTCTGCGAATCGGAAAGGGATGACCCATGCCTTTTCCGCTTTGATCTGCCGGTCCATCACACACGCCAAGACGAATGCGTGCAGATGCCCTTGGAGGTCATTGAGCAACTCGTCGGCTTCAGGGATGTGCGTGAATGGAACGAACTCATGGGGACCGCTGAAAACCAGCTCGCCATGCTCGATCAGCAGTGACGTAATCGCATGTAAGTCCAAGACAGTCTCCAAGCCACATGATTGTGGATTGCGTTCGGCGATCAAGGGCAGCGCGACAATCAACTCGCCACTTGATGATCAGACGGAGTTGTGTTTTGTTCGGAACGTTCACGGGACAATCATTGGCAAGCGAGCGCTTCACGACGCAATCAGTCGTAAGCAATCTCGGACACGGGATCGAACGGTGATAACGGGCCAAGTGTCAGTCAAAGGTAGTCACCCGCGTGTCAGTCAACGGTAGTCAGTGGTAGAAGTAGATTCTTTCAAGGGCAATGGAGATGGTTCAAAAAGTCTTTGGAGGATGTTCGTCGCGGAATGGTTTCGCGGGTTCGTC
>CAYSHJ010000051.1:0-2918 GCA_964430385.1 uncultured Planctomycetaceae bacterium | reverse complement strand
GCCCCGGCCGAAGCTCCCCTCGCCAAGCTCATCCCCGTCGCCCCAAATCGACAAAATTCATGAAACAACAATCCCAACAAAAAGAAAAACCTCCACCCGAAAAACCAAAGTGAGTGCCATTGGGCGCTAGCCGCCGGTTTTTCGCATGAGAAATCGACTCCTCTTCATGACACCGGTGGCTAGCGCCATTCCGCTCAAAAAACTGCCATTGGGCTGACGCCGTTCGGCGATCCAAAGTGCGGTGAGCGTCTTACCCCGTGCCGCAG
The DNA here is from genome assembly GCA_964430385.1 of uncultured Planctomycetaceae bacterium. Taxonomy (GTDB): domain Bacteria; phylum Planctomycetota; class Planctomycetia; order Planctomycetales; family Planctomycetaceae; genus CAYSHJ01. Next base: position 2,652 of record CAYSHJ010000051.1, on the reverse strand, counting down.
GCCATGATGAGTCGGCCGTTTTGAACTCGTGGATAATCGTTGAGCCGTTTCTCAAAGATCGCCCATCGTAGGTTGCAGCGGGACGGTTGCCAGATAGATATTCGTCGAGTTGGTCATAATACTCACCGTCGACGCGACGATTTCCAGAGGTGCCTCAGCATGAAGAAGCGTCTTCGTCAATCCGTGAGTTGGTTTTTGCTATTGGCCACGACGATCTCGTCTGCTGTCGCCGATGACGTCGCCACGAAAGGTCCGCCGTATGACGTGGTCGTTTACGGCGGCACATCGGGCGGGATCGTTGCCGCGGTGCAAGCTGCGAAGATGAAAAGGTCGGTCGTGCTCATTGAGCCGTCGAAGCATTTGGGCGGCTTGACGTCTAGTGGGTTGGGAGCGACGGACATCGGCAACAAAGGGGCGATCGGCGGCTTGTCGCGCGGGTTCTATCGCAGCATCGTCCCGAAGAAGTCGCAGTGCGAGAACCTTTTGGTGCCGATCTGCCTCGCCGCGTCGCACATTTCGTACGGCTCGATCCGCATGGAGCCGGTCTTTATGGTGCTCGGTCAGTCCGCCGCGACGGCCGCCTGCTTCGCCATCGACGGCAACCGCGCAGTGCAAGACGTCGTGTATTCAATGCTGCGAGAACGCCTGCTCGCCGACGGCCAAGTCCTTGTGTGGACCGGCCCCAGGCGGTCCATCTCCGGCATCGATCCGTTGGAGTTGCCGGGCCTTGTGATCGACAACGTCGACGCAAAGCTGACCGGCGAGCCCGGTCAGGGCCTGGAGTTGTTCTTTCCATTGTGCGGTCTGTGATGCCGGTGGCACAAGTCGGATCCGACCACTGGCGATCCTCGCTCGCTTGCGGAAAGCAGGTCAAACCGGTCTGATCGGTCGCCAGGTTGGCGCGTCGCATGGGGCAGGTTTTCAATCGGCCCTTTCGTCAGGTGCCGCTTAAAAACCTGCCCCATGTCGGCACCGAGATCGTGACTTCATTCAAAAAGGAGCCGTCCCATGTCGAGTACTCGTCGTGAATTCTTGGAGAAAACTGGAACTGGAGTCACCGCGACCGTCGCGTCGTCCGCGTGGTTGTGGGCGTCGGAAAGTCGCGCGGAGGAGAAGACGAACAGCGATGAGCCGTTGCCGGTCGCAGTGATCGGACCGGGGGGTATGGGGACAAGTCATACGAATCAGCTCGCCAGCAACAAGGCCGTGCAAGTGGCCTACGTCTGTGACGTCGATGAACAGCGAGCCGCTCGCGCGGCGGATGTGGTGACGAAGGGGTCGGGCAAGGCTCCGCAGGTCGTCAAGGACATGCGGCGAATCTTCGACGACAAACAGGTCAAAGCGGTCTGGATCGCGACGCCCGATCACTGGCACGCTCCGGCCGCGATTCTGGCGGCCAGCGCGGGCAAGCATGTGTATGTCGAGAAACCGTGCTCGCACAACCTCCGCGAAGGCCGGTTGATGATCGAGGCGGCTCGCAATAACAAGGTCGTCATGCAGGTCGGCACGCAAACCCGCAGTTCGGCACATGCCATCCAGGCGATGGAGAAATTGAAGTCGGGAGTGATCGGCGAAGTCCTGGTCGCGAAGGCGTGGAACAGTCAGCGCCGCAGCAGTATCGGCAAGCAGAAGCCGTCCGAGCCGCCGAAGTATCTCGACTACGACTTGTGGGTGGGTCCGACGCCATTCGTGCCGTATCAGTCCAACTTTCTGCACGGCATTTGGCGGTGGTGGTATCAGTTCGGATGCGGCGACATTGGCAACGACGGAGTTCACGACATCGACATCGCGCGCTGGGGCTTGGGCGTCGATACGCACCCGAACCGCATCGCGGCGCTCGGCGGCAAGAGTTTCTTCGACGACGACCAGCAATGGCCCGATACGCAATACATCGTTTACGAATATGCCGCCGCGACGAAAGCGGGACTGCCCAAGCAATTGATCTTCGAGCAACGCATCTGGTCGCCGTACGTCCAAGAGGGCTACGAGAACGGTGATGCTTACTACGGCACGGAAGGCATGCTGATCTTCGGCAAGATCGGTAGCTACAAACTGTATGGCCCGAAAAACAAGCTGATCGAAGAGTCTAGCGGCGGTGGCCCCGATCTGGCCGCTCACCACGCCAACTTTTTGGAGTGCATCAAGACCGGCGCCCGACCGAACGCCGACATCGAGATCAATCATCTGTCAACCGCGCTCTGTCATCTCGGCAACATCGCCACACGCGTCGGCCGAACGCTTGAGTTCGATCCGGCCAAGGAGCGTATGGTCGGTGACAGCGAAGCCGATAGAATGCTCTATCGCGATTATCGCGACCACTGGGCGACGCCAGTTGCCTGACAAGGCAGCCGTTGCATGGGCCTTGTCTGTTTGCTACTCCGTTGCTTGTTGACCCGATTCACTCGAATGGTTTCCCGCCTCGACTTCAAGGAGCCGTCCGCATGCGACTCACTTGTCTGTTTCTCTGCGTCGCCTCCACCTCGTTTGCGAATGCCGACGACGCGATCCTCTACAACCGCGACGTTCGGCCGATCTTGACGGACACCTGCTTCGCATGTCATGGACCGGACAGCGCGGCTCGAAAGGGTGACTATCGGCTGGATCGCCGCGACGACGCAATCGGCAAAAAGGTCATCGTGCCGGGCAAGCCGG
>CAYSHJ010000050.1:0-9610 GCA_964430385.1 uncultured Planctomycetaceae bacterium | reverse complement strand
CGACGACATTCGCAACCCGGACACGCCCGGCCTGCCGCGTGTGGAGAACGTGCTCAAGGCGTTTCCGAAGCTGCCGCTGATCGGCCACGCGGCCGGCTTCTGGGCCTCGATCTCCGGCGACGCGACGTTCGAAGATTTTGGTCGTTATCCCGAAGTCCCCAAGAAGATCGCCCCCGGCGGAGCACTCGACCGGCTGCTGAAAAAATATCCAAACCTGTACGGAGACCTCTCCGAACCGGGCGGCGAAAAAGCGATCGCTCGCGACCCGGACTTCGGCCGCGAGTTCCTGATCCGCAACGCCGACCAACTGCTGTTCGGCACCGACGTCCTGATGCCCGAACAAAAAATCCCGCAGTTCGAGCTGCTCGATTCGCTGAAGCTCCCCGAAGAGGTGCAGTACAAAATCTTCCGAGGCAACGCGATCAAGCTGCTGAAACTTACGTAGCCGCCACCGCTCCGCGTGACGAGCCGAACGTTCCACCGACTCCCGTTACCAATTCAGCGACGGCACAGATTCCGAATCACTGCCACGGAGGACGAAGTGACGAAAACCAATTCAGCTCACTAGCCGATCTTTGGGCTGGCAATGATCTTGTTGTTCCTCGCGCTTCCATTCCCTGTCTTTGAGACAATCAACCCTGAAGGTGATTATGAAGGCCGATGTCATGGATGGGAGGCACTTCTCGTGGGTTGGTTTGGACTGCTTGTTGGCTGTCCCGCATGGCTCGCCAATCCCCTGATTCTGTTGGTGGCGGTATTCTTGCACTTCAAAAAGTGGCCCAATGCATTCGTCGCGGCATCCGCTGCTACCTTCTGCGCATTGACGACATTAGAACCAAGAAAGGTAAGCCCAGAGATCCCTTCGAAATTGACTGAAATCCCTTCAACCGAATCGGCATCCTGTCCGCATTGATCTTACCGAAAGAGGTAAGCAATGTCCGCCCAAGAATTGATCGAACAAGCGCTGCGATTGCCGGCTGCGGATCGCGCGGAAGTCGCCGCCGAAATGCTGTTCAGCCTGAGTCCCGATGAATCCCTGGACGTGGATGAACGCGAATGGATTGCCGAAATCCAGTCGCGCCGAGAAGAGGAGTCGCGCGGGGCCGCGTGTATTTAGCCGTCATCGCTCCGCGTGACGAGCCGAACGTCATTCGATGATGATGACAAGAAACTCTGTGAGTCTTGTCGGACGTGTTTGTTCGCATTGGAATGTCGATTGAACGCCCGGCTCGTCACGCGGAGCGTGACGGCTACGTAGCCATCACGCTCCGCGTGATGAGCCGAACGCTTCCTCGACTCCATCTCAAATCCAACTCCCAACAGCCATCACGCCATGTCCGACACATCTCCTGAATTCTACGTCTTCGACCCCACCGCCGACTACCAAATCATCGAACGCAAACTTCCGCACTGGTCACAGCCCGGAGTGGTCGCCTTCATCACTTGGCGAACTGACGACTCGATCCCCGCCGATGTCCTGACACGCTGGCGAGCCGAACGCCACACTTGGCTCTTTCGTCACGGCGTCGAAGGCAACGCACCCGATTGGCGAGACAAACTGGCCGCACTTCCGCGTCCCGCGCAGATCGAGTTTTACCGACTCTTTTCCGATCGCTGGCATGACGAATTGGACGCCTGCCACGGAGAATGCGTTTTACGACGCCCCGATCTCGCGAAGATCGTTGCCGACAGCCTGCCGCACTTCGATGGCGACCGCTACGACTTGACCGACTTTGTTGTGATGCCGAATCACGTCCATCTGCTGGCCGCGTTCAAAGACAAAGACGGCATGTTGGATCAATGCGAGTCTTGGAAACACTACCAAGCGGTGAAGATCAACCGAGAACTCAAACGCAAAGATCGGTTCTGGCAACAGGATGGCTTCGATCATCTGATTCGCTCGATTGAGCAGTTCGAGTATTATCGGCGGTACATCGCGGAGAACGGGCCGAAGGCCCGGTTGGGGAAAGCGGAGTACGTGCATTATTCGAAGCCGCTGCGCGGGAGCCCGGCGTTATGAGTGCCGATCGTTTTAGAGGCGGAGCGTTTTGGAGCGTTCGGCTCGTCACGCGGAGCGATGACGGCTACGTAGCCATCACGCTCCGCGTGATGAGCCGAACGCTCCTTGCCGCGTCGCTATTTCTCGCGATCTCCACGTCACCGACGACGTCGGCCGCCGAACCGCATTGGTCCTTCCGCAAGATCACTCGCCCGACTCCGCCACGAGTTCGGCAATCCGAGTGGCTGCGAAACGGCAGCGACTCGTTCGTGCTCGCGCGGTTGGAAAACGAGAACGTCGCGCCGTCGCCGGAAGCCGACCGAATCACGTTGATTCGGCGAGTCACGCTCGACCTGATCGGGCTGCCGCCGACACCGGAGGAGGTCGCGGAGTTCGTCCACGACGAGCAGCCGGACGCTTACGAGCGGTTGGTGGATCGGCTGCTCGCGTCGCCGCATTACGGGGAGCGGTGGGCTCGGCCGTGGCTCGATCTGTGTCATTACGGCGATAGCGACGGACATTTGACCGATCAGCTACGCCCCGTCGCCTGGCGCTATCGCGATTGGCTCACGCGAATGCTCAACGACAATCTGCCGTTCGATGAATTCACGGTGCGGCAGATCGCCGGGGATTTGTTGTTGCCATCACCCCACCCCGCTCGCCGGGGTGGCTCGCGGGATTTTGCACTACTCGGAATCAACGCAGACCAGAATAGTGCAGAATCCCGCAAGCCACTGGGGCAAGCCCAGTGGGGGGAAGTTCAACAGGCGACCGACGTCATCCTCGGCACGGGCTTCCTCCGGCAGACGCTCAGTAATCGAGAAGGCGGTGCCGACCTTGAGGAGTTCCGCGTCGCGCAGATCGTGGATCGCACGTCGATGGTCGGCACGATCTGGCTCGGCCTGACCGTGGGCTGCGCGAGGTGTCACAATCACAAGTACGACCCGCTGACTCAGGCCGAGTTCTATCGGCTGTACGCCTTCTTCGATGACGCCGACGAAATCAACATCGACGCACCGTTGCCGGACGAAGTCGCGGCCTATCAACGCTTGCGGCCGGAGTACGAACGGCGGCGGCGCGAGGTTGTCGAGCCGTTTCGCGCGGGGCTGACCGAACTGCAAAAGCAGTGGGAGGCGAAGGCTCTGCACGCAGCGGCGCATCCCGGCGAAGACCATGTTTGGGATCGGCAGTGGGAAGTGCTCGGCCTGATCTGGGGCGGCCACCTGGGCGAAGGACAACTTGAAGGCTGCGAGATCATGCGACTTCCGTGGGAGAAACGAACGCAACGTCAGCAGGACGACTGGCTCGATTATTTTTTGTCGCACGGCTCGATCGTGGATGCGAAAAAGTTCGCCGAATTGAAACTGCCGGAGCTGCAGAAGCAGCTTGCCGTGCTCAAACAAGAATTCGCAGCGGCGCAGGCGACACGAGCACCGGTGATGCAAGCGGCGTTCGCTCCGCGTCAGACCTACATCCACGAACGGGGCGACTTCCGCAGCCGCGGTGCGGACGTGTCGCCGGGGACACCCGCCGCATTGGGACAAGTTGCGTTGTTGATTGAGCGACCGATGGATGTTCGCGCGACCCATCCTGTGAGCGGCACGGCGCTAGCCGCCGGTACTCGGCAAACACCGGCGGCTAGCGCCGTGCCGCTCACGACGACAGGTGACGAACCACGGCGACTCGCGCTGGCCCGCTGGCTGGTGTCGCGCGACAACCCGTTGACCGCACGAGTCACCGTCAACCGGATGTGGCAGGAGTTCTTCGGCCGAGGCATCGTCGCGACCTCCGACGACTTCGGCACGCGCGGCGATCCGCCATCGCATCCGGAGTTGCTCGATTGGCTCGCGGCGGAATTCCGGGGAGTCGAGAGACGAGAGTCCAGAGTCGAGAGTGAAGACCGACTGCATGACTCTCGACTCTCGACTCTCAACTCTGGACTCGCTTGGGACGTCAAGCACATGCACCGGCTAATCGTGACGTCGGCAACGTATCGGCAATCGTCTCGGCCGCGCGAGGAACTCGCGACGCGCGATCCGAACAATGTGCTGCTGGCGAGACAAAACAGCTTGCGAGTCCCGGCCGAGAGCGTGCGCGACGCAGCGCTGGCGGTCAGCGGATTGCTCCGACGGAAGCTCGGCGCGCCGAGCGTCTTTCCACCGCAGCACGAGCGAGTCACGATGGAAGCCTTCGGCAGCAATTCATGGGAGACGAGCAAAGGCTCGGATCGCTATCGGCGTGGCCTCTACACATTCATTTTGCGAACCTCACCGTTCGCCCAAGCAATCACATTCGATGCTCCGCCACCTGTCGACGTTTGCACGCAGCGCGACCGATCCAACACGCCGCTGCAAGCGCTGACGTTGCTCAACGACCCGGTCTTCGATGAGATGGCCGCCGCGTTTGCCGATCGCATTCAGAACGAAGCCGGCCGACCTGACGGCGATCGTATTCGTCACGCGGTGCGGTTGTGCTTATCTCGCAACCTGACCGAGGCCGAGTCGGCTCGGTTGAAACGATATCTTGATGACCACGATCCAACGGCCGACAAGTTGCGTTGGACGAATCTTGCCGGCGTATTGCTCAACCTGCATGAGTTCATCACGCGGGACTGAGGATGCGAAAGAGGTCCAGCGAATGAAGGGAGACGACGAATGAGGTGTGCTGAATTCGTCGTCTCCCTTCATTCGTTGGACTCATTTTTTCCATTCCCCTTCAAGGGATTCGACATGAAGAATCACATGCTCAAACTTCGCCGCTGCTTTCTCGGACAGACCGCAGGTGGTCTCGGCTCAATCGCACTCACTCAACTCCTGGGACAAGATTCGGCACGAGCCGCCACTCTCGCCGGCAACGCGCTGGTCCCAAAGTCACCGCACTTCGAACCGCGTGCCAAGAACGTGATCTTCCTTTTCATGGCCGGAGCTCCGAGTCAGTTCGACTTGTTTACTCCGAAGCCAGTAATGCAGAGGTTGCACGGCCAGCCGGTGCCGGCGTCGTTTCTCGAAGGGCTGAGCGATTCGCTGATCAAGGGGAGCGCGCGGGTGTGGGCGTCGCCGCGCAAGTTCACGAAGCATGGCGAGTGCGGGATGGACTTCTCCGATTACTTGCCGCATCTGGCGACGTGCGGCGATGACCTGTGCATGATCCGCACGATGAAGACCGACGTGCCGAATCACGATCCGGCTCAGTTGGCGATGCAATGCGGCGTGCCTCGGTTCGGAATGCCGAGCATGGGATCGTGGATCACTTACGGCCTGGGCTGCGAGTCGCGCAACTTGCCGAGCTTCACCGTGCTGCTCTCAAACAACGGGCCGGGTGACATCGCCGGGACCGCCTTGTGGGACAGTGCGTTTCTGCCGGCGACGCATCGCGGTGTGACGTTTCGCAGTCAGGGGGATCCGATTCTGCATCTTGCGAATCCCGACGGAGTCACTCGTCAACAACAACGACAAAGGCTGGACGCGATCAACGATCTCAATCGCCTGCGTCAGCAACAGCAGCCCGATCCGGAGATCGCGACGCGGATCGAAAGCTACGAACTCGCGTTTCGGATGCAGGCCGCCGCGCCAGAGTTGCTCGACTTCCAACAAGAGTCGCCGCACACGCTGACCGAGTACGGCATCGGCGATGAGAAGACCGACACGTTCTCGCGGAATTGTTTGCTGGCTCGGCGGATGGTCGAGCGGGGCGTCCGCTTCGTGCAGTTGTATCACTACACCTGGGACGATCACGCGGACCTCAACAACAAGCTCAAGCAAAACACCGACAAGACCGACCGCCCCGCCGCCGCGCTGATTCACGACCTCAAGCGACGTGGGCTGCTCAACGACACGCTGGTGATCTGGGGCGGCGAGTTCGGCCGCACGCCGATGAACGAAGTCCGCCGCGGCATCAATCCCGGAAAGGAAGGCCGCGACCATCACCCGTTCGCCTTCACAATGCTGCTAGCTGGCGGCGGCGTTCGCGGCGGCCAAATCATCGGCGAGACCGACGACCTCGGCTATCACCCGATCGCCGATCCGATCCACGTTCATGACCTGCAAGCCACGATCCTGCACGCGCTCGGCTTGGATCACACTCGGCTGACCTTCCGCCATCAAGGCCGCGATCATCGGCTGACGGATGTTGACGGCGAAGTCGTTCACAAAATGTTCGCGTAAGTTCGTAGCGCGGCGGAGCCGCAGTGAGTGTGGCACGACGCTCCGCGTCGTGAATTGCGACGCGGAGCGTCGCACCACAATGTTGCGAGAAAAACAACGTCCTCGACGTTAACGATCTAGTCCCGCCTTCAGACGGATGCGCCGTTGGGTGCCGCCTGAAGGCGGAGCTACGAGCGCTGTCAAACTCTGACGGTTGTCCGCATTATGCCGACGATGACAATTGCAATCACGACGACGGTTGTAACGGTCCGATAGCACGTTCGATTCGGGAGGCCCTGCGCTCGTTTTGGGCCGTGTCGTTCCCGCAGAAATCGCCGGAGTTCGGTCATGTTGCGATCGCGGATGATCGCTGGAATCGCCGTCGCGGCTTTCGGGCTGAGCCTGTTTTCCGGCTGTCGCTCGACGGCCAATATGCCGCAGGCGGTGAGTCCACAGACCGCGCCGCACTCAATGGCGATCGCATCCTCCACTACGCCGCTTCAACGGCAGAGCCTTCCGACCAAAGCGGGCGATGAGTCGGATCGTCCGTCCGCGCGAGCTACTCCCGTTGGCCATGAGGAGGACGTCGGCGAGGAACTCGTCAGCCGCGATGCCGACGATCCGTTCGCCGGGCAATTCGAGTTGTCTTTGCCGACACTCGTGGAAGCCGTGCGGCAACGCAATCCGTCTTTGCGCGCGGCGTACGGCGCGTGGTCGGCTGCGGCGCAGAGGTATCCGCAGGTCACCGCTTTGGACGACCCGATGTTTCAGTCGATGTACGCTCCGCGGACGTGGAACGCCGCGTCGGACGTGCCGGCGTCGTATTACTTCGGCGTCGCGCAAAAGTTCCCTTGGCCGGGCAAACGCGAGCTGCGCGGTCAACAGGCGAACTGGGAATCGCGCGCCGCGGGCTACGACTACAACGAATCACAACTGCGGCTGGCGGAAGCCGCACGGCTGGTGTTCTTCGATTTCTACCTCAATGCGCGACAGCGCGAGCTGAATGACGCCAGTCTGGACTCAATGCGTGATTTCCGCGAGATCGCGCGCGCGAAGTACGAGGCCAATCAGGCGACGCAGAATGATCTGCTGCAAGCTGAGGTCGAACTGGGCAAATTGGAGCAGCGGCAAATCGAGTTCGATCAAGAACGGCTCGTCGCAGCCGCGCGGATCAACACGTTGTTGCATCGTCGTCCCGGTCACGCCTTGCCGCCGCCACCACGGTCGATCTCCGCGAGCAAAGACTTGCCGTCGTTGACCGCGCTTCACGCGATGGCCGAGGAACAGCGGCCGGAATTGCAGGCGATGTTGGCTCGCGTGCAGGCCGAGCAATACTCGGTTGCGCTGGCGTGCCGCGAATTCTACCCAGACTTTGAAGTGATGGCGCGCTACGACCGCTTCTGGATCGATCCCGAACAGCAGCCGCAAATCGGACTGAACATGAACGTCCCGCTGAATCAGTCGAAGCGCGCCGCGGCCGTGCGCGAGGCTCAAGCTCGCGTCGGTAAAATGCAGGCGGAGTATGAGCAGGCTCGCGACAACATCTGGCAAGACGTGGCGCAGGCGTCCGCTCGCGTGCGGGGCAACGGGAAATCGCTGCGCCTGTTCGACAGCAAATTGTTGCCCAACGCCGAACAGAATTTGGCGACGGCGAAGACGGGTTATTCCGCCGGCACGCTGGATTTCTTGCGAGTCATCGACGCGCAGCGGCAGATCATCGAACTCCGCGAGCAGCAGCAAATGGCTCTCGTCGAACTGCACCGCCGCCGAGCCGAATTGGAACGCGCGGTCGGATCAAGCTTGCCGGAAGCGGATGTTCCCACGCTTGACGTTCCGCCGGATGCAGAGTGACGTTTTCCGATTGGAAGACACCCACATTAACCCGAAGCGTAAGCGAGGGCTGAGGTCACAGGCCCTCGCTTACGCTTCGGGTTAGTGTCAGACTCGGCCGCGTGCGGTAAAGGAAGAGACATCGACCCGCCGCGGGTGGGCCGGTTGACGTGCTGATGCGGAGCGTCAGGGCAGCAATTCCAAGCTGCAAGCCAGTGATGCCTTGGACGACGGAGCGCATCTTGCTGATCTTTTCCCAAAACTCACCGAAATTGGTTTGCCGAAGGTGTGCCTCTTCGGCGTATGATCCTTGACCGACGGTTTTCGGCTCAACGACTTGGGTTCCGATTTGGTTCCCAATCCGATGTAACCCTCAGAGCAAGACGTCCTCTCAACGGTCGACCGTGCTGCTGGAACAGAGTGGAACTATGAACGCGAGCAACTCCTGGCTGTGGAAAGCACTCGTTTGGGTGCTGTTGCCATTCACGCTGGGAGCTGGCTTGCCGCATTGGGAATGCTTGTGTGCGGCTCGGAAGGGACAGTCCCATTGCGAGTGCTGTCGAGGAGCGAAACTATTCGGTTCCTGCTGTTCCGGAAAGTCCTGTTCCTCAGCTCGGCAGAATCAATCATCGCCGCCGGCCGCTCATGCGTGCTGCCGTGACCAGTCGAGAAACGATACGGCCACGCAGACCACCTGCGTCAAGAATCCCGTGAGTGGCGGCTGCTGTCGGCTGAAGATTGAATCACCGGTTCCCGTTCCTGTTCCCGTGACGTTCGCTGACGATCAGTCGCTCAACACCATTTGTCTTGCCGATCTCAAGGTGTCGTCCGCCCGAGTTCGGTTGGACATGATCCACGTTTCGGCCAAGCCACCGGGAGCGGTGCTCTTACCTTCCGAACGCTTGGCGTCACTCTGTCGCTGGCTGATCTAATGGTCGCCGTGCGGCGCTCTTGACCGCACTGGTGGCTGGGATCGCGAGTCGGGCTCCGCCATCATCGCGGACACACGTGCCACGCCGAGGCTTACGACGGTGCCTTTGGCATTCGGAATTTTGCCTGATCGCGTGGACCTCGCTGGTGGCAGTGTTGTTGCTGTAACGCCTTCGGTGAGTCGAACTCATCGTGTCGTACGAGCGACACGTCGCTCATCGAATTTTCGAAATCTGTGCTCTCTGTTGGCTGGATGTTGCAAATCATGTCCGAACACAAACCGTTGGAACTGCCGATCGACGAAGGCGGGTTGTCCGCGCCGCCGGGGTTGAGCTTCTGGGGCAAAGCGTGGTGGTGGTTTGATTTCATCATCCTGGTGAAGCTGGCGCGGTTGAGATTTGTGGCCGTGTTGGTCGCGATTGGAGTCGTGATCACGCAATGGGACTCGCTCGTCGCGCATTACGAGAAATGGACGCGACCGCCGGGAGACGCGCTCCCGGTCGCTGGCGACGTCGAGTGGTTCTGCCCGATGCACCCGACGGTGGTGCGTGACAACAGCCGCGAGAAATGTCCGGTCTGCTTCATGCCGCTGTCGAAGCGGAAGAAAGGCGAATCGTCCGACACGCCGTTGCCGGCGGGAGTCGTCAGCCGCGTGCAGTTGTCTCCGTATCGAATCGTGCTCGCGGGCGTGCAAACGTGGCGCGTCGAC
>CAYSHJ010000049.1:0-26406 GCA_964430385.1 uncultured Planctomycetaceae bacterium | reverse complement strand
TGGTGGGACTTGCCGGCTCAAGAATCGTTTCGGCTGCATCAGGCCATCTACCGCATTGAGCCGGAGATCTTTCAGCGCCGGCTGGACGAACTGACCGACCTGCTGGAGGTCCGCAAACTCGTCGGCCAACCGGTGCGCGAGCTGTCGCTGGGCGAACGCATGCGCATGGAACTGATCGCCGCGCTGCTGCACAGTCCCGATTTGTTGCTCTTGGACGAGCCGACCATCGGGCTGGATGTTGTCTCACAACGCAAAGTGCAAGAGTTCCTGAAACACTACCAGCGTGAACGGCACATCACCGTGCTCTTGACCAGTCACTACATGAAGGACGTCGAGGCCTTGTGCGAGCGAGCGATCATCATCAATCAGGGGGTCATTCGCCACGACGGTCCCTTGGCCTCGATTGTGGGCCGCTTCAGCGACTACAAGATCGTCGAGCTGCATTTCGCCAGCGAGTTACCTTCAGCGAGTGAACTGGAACGCTTTGGCACCGTCTTCGACATCAAGTCGCCGCGTCTCAAAATCCGAGTTCCCCGGGCCGCGGTCGCGCAAACGCTGTCGACCTTGCTCAGCCGTTTCGAGATCGAAGACGTCAGCGTCCAAGACCGCCCCCTCGAAGAAGTCATCGCCGAGGTCTTTCAGCAACACTCAGGCAAACACGGATGATTCATGTGCCGACGCTCGTGCGGTGCGCCAGCGTGGTGGTTCCGTTTGCTCGTGGGTCACAGAATCATGGCAATTTTGTCGTGAGATCCAGGAGGTAGGTGGAAACCGATCCTTGCACCGAGCCCCAAGTGCTACTGAAGACGAGTTGCGTGCCGTCGGGGCTGACGGTTGGGAGTGTGTTCCCGTAATAGTTGTCGTTGGCGATCGACGTGCGGTGATGGACCAGCTCGATCAGGCCGTTGGTTCCGAACGGGTCGGTCAGCTTGATGGCCACGATTTCGCCAGCGTACTTTGTGCCACGAGCTGGGTTGGTCGTGTCGTTCCAATACGTGACGAAGATGTAGCCGGGGTTCGCGGTGTTCGTGGCAGTGATATGCGTCGCCAGGTTTTCGTTGGTCGGATCGGTCAGCGAGTGGAACGTGTTGTCCGTGACGTTGAACGCCAGCACGCTGCCGACTTGACCGTTTGAGGTCGTGATCTCCGCCGGTGTGAACGACCGCTTATTGAATTGGCCACTGACGCCCACGACATAGATGTCGCCGTCGGCTCCCTTGGTGAAGACGGGATGCGACCAGTTGACCGGGAAGTGTCCTTTCGTCCGATCGCCGTTGGTTTGGAACGAGTCGTCGCTGGTCAGGATCGGGATCACATGCGATGCGATCGTGCCGCTGTTGTAGTTGACGTCGAGCATTCGCCAGGACCGCGTCGAGACGGTCGACCCGCCGTACAGAGTCAGCAGGTGGCCACCGTCGGGCGAGAACCACAGGTTGCTGAAATCCAGAGTGTTCGCGTAGGCCGGTTCGGGTGTGCCGCTGGTTCCATCGGTCAGAGCGAACGACGCCACCACTGGATTCGCGCCGACCGCCGCATCCAACTGCACGACGTAGACCGAAATGCCGCTCGCTGGGTTCACTTTATCGACGCCGAACATGGCGATGTATTCGTGGCCGTTGCGGAAGGCGATTGTCGTCTTTGGCGAGAAGAGTTTGTTGAACGGCAGCTCCACGTTGCGAACCACCGCACCGGTCGCGACGTCGTATTCCACCAACGTGTCGTCATCCGGACCGAACGTCGGCAGCGCGGTGGTTGAGCCATCAATCCCGGCCGCATCGGCGTCCAGCAGGTTGAGCTGCGGAAAGCCATACTGCACGTTGGCCTTCGCCGGGTTCTGGCTCCAGCGATAATTCGACGCCGGCAGGTTCGCCAGGTACAGCGGCTGATGCGTGTCGCCGTCGAGCACGATCTGATACGGCATTGCCGGGTCGTAGCTCCGCAGCATTAGCAACGTGCCGTCGATGTTCCACGACGAATCGGTGACGTACCTTGTCCGCACGGCACCGCTCCAAGTGATCGTCGCCGTGCCGCCGGTGTTGATCGGCAGCGTGATTTGCGTGCCGGGGTCATCGGTGATCCGCGTGGTCGGTGTGCCGAACGTCGGATCGTTGAGCGTCTGCAAGTAATTTGGCTCGGTCATGTTCGCGGGGCAGAGGCCCGGATCGCCGTTACCGAAGACCGAGACGTTCCGCGTTTCGAGCGCCGCGTCCCAGTCTGGTGTGAGGTCGGTCGTCGCGAGACTCGGTTCACCCGGCCGACCGATATAGTCCTGACCGAGCCCACCGTTGACGGTGTCTTGAGCGTAGTCGTCGTACAACGAACCGCTGTCGGTAAGCAGCGCCAGCGACTCCCACTGATACGCATAGTTCGCGTCGTCGAGCTGCGTCGCGCGATCGGCATACGACGTCCCTGCGTTCCAGTCGGCCAGCAGTTGAGCCAGCGCGGCGAGGTCTTCGTCAAACTTGTACGAGCTGCCGGTGACGAGGTCTTCGCCGTCACCGCCGTGGACGGAATCGCTGCCGTGATCGCCGATCACGACATCCCGATCCGCACCGCCGAGCACCGTGTCGTGACCCAGATCACCCAGCACGATGTCACTCCCGGCTCCACCGTCCAACGAGTCATTGCCGAGCATTCCCAACACGCTGTCCTGCCCGGCATCGCCCAAGATCGTGTCATTACCATCGACGCCGCGCAGCAGATCGTTGCCGTCGCCGCCGCTCAGTGAATCGTTGCCCAGAGCGCCGTCCACGAAATCATTCCCCGCACCGCCCGCCAGCGTGTCATCGCCGTCGTTGCCGAAAACGAGGTCATCGGCATCGTCTCCCGCGAGGTTGTCGTTGCCGGCGTTCCCTTCGAGTGAATCGACATCGCCGCCTCCTGCCAGCGTGTCATTGCCGTCCGCTCCCAGCAGCGTGTCCAGCCCGAGGCCGCCCAGTAGCGAGTCGCTGTCCGCTTCGCCGCGCAGCTCGTCGTTGCCGCCGCCACCCAGCAGCGTGTCGTTGCCCGCGCTACCTTCCAGGTAATCGTCCTGATCCCCGCCTATCAACGAGTCGGCTCCGTTCTCTCCTCGGATGTCATCGGCCCCGGCGCCGCCGTCGATCGTGTCGTTCCCCGTGATGACCGAGTCGCTTCCTTCTTCGCCCATCAAGAAGTCGGCACCAGCCTGGCCCGTGATAATATCATTCCCCGCGCCGCCCCGAATTGTGTCGTTCCCATCGGCGCCGTCGAGCACATCGTTGCCGTCCGTGCCACGCAGATCGTCTGCACCAAGCCCACCCGAAAGCAGATCGTTCCCCGCGTCGCCGCGAACAAAATCATCGCCATCGTTGGCCGTCAGCGTGTCATCTTCCGAGCCCCCGATCAGCGTGTCGTTGCCAACATCGCCGACCAACGAATCCGCTCCCGCCCCTCCGTTCAGCGAATCGTCTCCCGCCTCGCCAAGTAACGTGTCGGCACCGTCACCGCCGTTGAGTTCATCGTGGTCGAGGCCACCGGTCAGCGAATCGTTGCCGTCCTCTCCGTTGACCGTGTCGATCCCCGCACCGCCGGTCACTGTGTCGTTGCCCAGCCCACCGCGCACGACGTCGTTGCCCTCTTCGCCGTTAACCAGGTCAATGCCGTCATCACCGCGGAGATCATCATTGCCGCCGCCTCCCGCGATCGTGTCGTCACCCGCGCCACCAGACACGATGTCCGCACCTTCGCCACCCAGCAGGCTGTCGTTGCCGGTCCCGCCAAGCACCGTGTCGAGGTCCGCTCCCGCCGAAACGATATCGTTCCCCGCCTCGCCGTCGATGTCATCGTTGCCGGCACCGCCATCGAGCGTGTCGTCCCCCGTCAGCAGCGTGTCGGTCCCCAGTTCGCCACGCAGCCGATCATTTCCGTCGCCGCCGCTGATCGAATCGTTCCCGACTCCCCCCAGCAGATTATCCGCGCCGAGTCCGCCTTCCAGCATGTCGTTTCCTTGCTCACCCTTGAGCGTGTCGTCCCCCGCGCCGCCATCCAGCACATCGTTGAACGACGTCCCTTCGAGCGAGTCGTTGCCCTCGCCGCCATGCAGTGTCACCGCGCCAGCAAACGTGGTGACCAGGATCGTGTTCGCCGACGCTCCCCCCGTCAGCTCGGCCTCTTCAAAGGCACTGATCGTGTCCGTCACCGCACCGACCAACGAACCGCTGCCGAGCGTGAAGTTGTTGTTGCCGGATTCGACCAACCGATCAACGCCGTCCCCCGCCAGCAGCGTATCCGCTCCGCCGTTGCCCGTGAGTTGATCGTTTCCGGACTCGCCATTGAGGACATCCCCCACCGACCCGCCGATCAGCGTGTCGTTGCCGTCACCACCCAACAGCGTGACCCCGCGACTGCTTGCCGACGCATTCAGCACGTTGTTCTCGACGCCGCCCGTCAGACTGATCTGCTCAATCGACGTGAACGAATCGGTCCCCAATCCGGTCAGATCCGTGTCGGTCAGCGTGAAGTTCACGTTACCCGATTCGATCAATAAATCGGTCACCGCTCCGCCTGTGATCGTGTCATTCCCGCCGCCGCCAGTCAGTGTGGTCGGCAACCCGAACAGCGACACGTTGATCGCATTCGCACTCGCTCCGCCAATCAGCACCGCGCCTTCGACGTTCAGTATCGAGTCGGTTCCCAGCCCGATTAACTGCGTCGCCGTCAGCGTGAAGTTGACGTCGCCGATCTCCGAAATGATGTCACCCGTCCCGGTTCCCCCATCGAGCGTGTCGTTGCCCAGTCCGCCACGCAACGTGTCGCCGCTGCTCCCCACGCCGAACACTTGATCGTCGCCATCGCCGCCATCGACGAAGTCCAGCCCCGCACCCCCTTGCAGGATGTCGTTGCCCGCATCGCCGCTGACCAGGTCATTGCCGCTGACACCGTTGATCGAGTCCGCGTCGTCGCCGCCGGAGATCGTGTCGTTCAACGCGCCTCCGATCACCGTGTCATTGCCGCCTCCGCCGGAAACGATCAACGCCAACAAAGTCACGCTCGTCGCGTTGATGTTGTTCGCGTTCGCCCCGCCGGTGACTTGTACGACTTCCAGTCCGGCAATCGTGTCGCTGCCGAGGCCCGTCACCAACGAATCGGTCAACGTGAAGTTCGCATCAGCCGAGAACACCACTCGATCCGTACCGGCATCACCGAACAGCGAATCATTCCCGGCCGAACCTTCCAGCGAATCATTTCCGCCGCCGCCAGCGATCGAGTCATCGCCATCACCTGAATTCAACGAATCATTGCCGATGCCTCCGATCAAGGTGTCGTTCCCCGCGCCCCCCACGAGCGTCACGTCGCCGCTAAATCCGCTGGCATCTAGAAAATGATTCCCAGCACCGTCCGTCAACTGCGCCGCATTCAGGCTATCGAGCACATCGCTTCCCAGCCCGGTCATCGCGATATCGCTCAGCGTGACAGAGGCGTCAAACGCCTCGCGAAGCAAGTCGGAGTTCGCACCACCGTTGAGCGTGTCGTTTCCCAGCCCGCCGGTCAGAGTGTCATCGCCGTCACCCGCGACGACCGAATCGTCGCCGTCGCCCGCCAGAAGTAAATCCGCGAACGCCGTACCGATTAGTGTGTCATCACCCGCCGCGCCGTCGAGAGTCACATTGCCCGTGAAGCTCGACGCGTTAATCGTGTCATTCCCTGCCTGCCCGGTCAGCACCGCGAACTCAAAGGCCGACAACACGTCGCTCCCGCCATTCGTGCCGATCAGTGACGTGTTTGTCAGGGTGATCGTGCCGCCATCCGTCGCGGCCAGCCGGTCCGTGCCGTTGCCGCCGCGCAGAATGTCCGCGCCCGAGCTTCCCCAGATCGTGTCATTCCCGTCACCGGCATCCAGTGAGTCATTTCCCGCCGTCCCTGTGAGCACGTCGTCGCCTCCGCCCCCCAGCAACGTCACCGCCCCCGTGAACGCGCCAGCATGCAGATTGTTGTTCCCAACGCCGCCTGTGAATGAAAACAGTTCGATGCCCAGCACCGAATCCGTTCCGAGTCCGCTCATTGACGAGCTCGTCAGCGTGATGTTGACGTCGCCCGACTCAATCAAGATGTCCGTGCCGGTGCCGCCGTCGAGCGTGTCGTTTCCTAACCCGCCGCGCAGGGTGTCGCCGCTGCTACCCTGACCGAGCAGCCGATCATTGCCGTTCCCACCGACCAGCGAATCCGCTCCTGCGCCGCCGAACAAATACGAACCGGCGTTGCTTCCCAGCAGCGTGTCGTTGCCGCCGCTCCCAAACAGCGAAGTAAAGAACCCGAAACCGCTGACGTCGATGCGGTCATGGCCAGCCTCGCCGTACAGCAGAGCTTGTTCGATCTCGATGATCGTGTCGTTCCCCTGTCCTGAGGCGATCGCATTCGTCAGCGTGTAGCTGCCAGCGATCGTTTCTTTGATCACGTCGATCCCGGTCCCGCCGCTGATCGTGTCGTTCCCTAGCCCGCCGCTCACCGTGTCTCCCGACCAACCGCCACCATCGACGTTGTCATTCCCCGCCTCGCCGGCCAGTGAATCCAGACCCGATCCGCCAAACAGAAAATCATCGCCGTCGCCGCCCGTCGCCAGATCATTCCCGCCGCCGGCGAGCAGACTGTCGTTCCCCGCGCCCCCAACAAACGTGTCGTTCCCCAGACCTCCGATCAGCGTGTCCGCACCGTCGTCGCCAGTCATGCTGATCGGCTTGTCGGTCGTATTCGCCAGACTGTCATTTCCCGCCGCTGCGTTGAACGTCACCTTCACGACATCCGCTGCCGCCAGAGTTTGCTCGACAGCATCCACGCCAGTCACGACGCGCAATCGCACGTTCGTCCCACCGACGATCTCGACCGTTGCGACATCGTGATTCGCCGTTCCTGTGATGACGACTTCCTTCGTGACCGCATTGTGCCCGATCACGGCTGCCAGCAGTTGCCGGTTTTCCAGCACCTCTGCGGCGGGATGTGTGTGAGCGTTGCTTTTCGTCGTTCGTCGCCTCGAACTGCAAGCTTTTCGAGCGGACATTCGAGACAGCAGTCCCATGAGCCAAGGCGAAAAGTGCATGCAAAGTCCCTAGGACGGCAACCGAAGAAACACGCCGCCGTATGCCGTGTGGCTGGCTGCGTCAGGTCAACTTAGCCCAACTCAATCTTAGCTCAGATTCCCCAGTTCAATGCTAAAATCGACCTTTTTGAACGGTCCTCTAGAGCGTGTTTTGAACGCATGTTGGTTGCTGACGGCGGCACGGTGGCCTGGCTGAGTTCCAAGCAAACCGATTGCCGGCCCCGATTGGATTCGTGAAGCGAGTTCAATACTGCCTCGGCATAGCGCAGGCCTCGGTGGTTATTGGAGTTGCCGGAGACTTGGATGCGGACAGACCGACCATAGCAGCGCGTTCTCGTCCAGCAGAGATCCAATGAGGACGGGGCCAGTGTGCTATGTGCGAGAGGACTTTGTCATTGATCATTCAGATCGCCGTCTCGAGTCCGCCAACACTGGCGTTACGCGAAGTCCGCAAACAGCGCGTCGAACATTGCTGGCGTGAAGAGACCGTCGAAGTCGCCGACCAGGTCATCGTCACTGGTCGATGCCGTCCCGTTCGCCGTATCCACACGAGTGTCCCCGCCGCCCGTGTCGGCCCCATCGTCCAACATTTCGACTCCCGTCTGGCCGGAGAGCGTGTCGGCGTCGGCGCCGCCGATGAGTAAATCATTGCCGGCCCCACCCAGCAGGTTGTCGATCCCGGCGTCACCCAGGAGCGTATCGCTGCCGTCTTGGCCATTGAGCGTGTCGTTTCCGGTGCCGCCACTCATGACGTCCTGGCTGCTGGTGCTGCTGAGACCGGTGCCTCCCACAAGCGAATCGTCGCCGTCTTCACCCGCGAGCGTGTCATGGCCGTCGCCGCCGTCGAGCGTGTCATTGCCGTCGCCGCCGCGCAGCTTGTCGTGACCGGCTTGGCCAAACAGTTTGTCGTTGCTTCCTTTGCCATCCAGTTTGTCGTTCGCGGCGCCCCCGCTGATCGAATCGACGCCGTTGCCGCCATAAATCGTGTCAACACCGTTGCCGCCAGTCAGTGTCGTGGCACCGGTGAACGCCGAGCCCGCGCCATTGAAGGCATTGATAATCGAGTCAGTCGTAACATGCGTCGTCAAGCGAGCAGATTCGATCCCAGTGAACACATCCTCAACCGAGCCACCGGTGACCAACATCGTGTTTGACAGCGCGTAGCTTGTCGCCCCGGACTCGACGAGCACATCGCGGGGGAGTGTGACGGTGCCGCTGTCGGTGCCGCCATTCAAAGTGTCAGCACCACCCTTGCCCATGAGCACGTCATCACCGGTCCCACCGTCGAGCAAGTCATCAAGAGACCCGCCGATCAGTGTATCGTTCCCGCCGACGCCATCCAGCATGACGGCGAAGCTGGTGACTGCGCTGGCACTGAGTGTGTTGTTGCCGGCTCCGCCGGTCAGCGCCGCCACGTCGATTGTCCCGGACACGATGACGTCTGTTCCCAGGCCACTCAGGCTGGTGTTGGTAATCGTCAGATTGACGTTGCCCATTTCGATCATGCGGTCAGTGCCGTCACCACCGTCGAGAGAATCATTACCGAGGCCACCGGTGAGCGAATCATTGCCGAGACCGCCACGCAGTGTGTCATTGCCACTGCCGCCATCCAACGAGTCGTCGAGGTTGGTTCCGACCAGCGAGTCGTTGCCGGTCCCACCTGACAACGTGACGCCACCGAATGTGAACGCACTGGCCGTCAGCGTGTTGTTGCCAATGCCGCCGGTAAGGCTGGCGGACTCGATCTCCGACACGATGTCTGTTGTTGTGCCGATGACCAACGTGGCATTCGTGAGCGTGAAGTCGGCATTCGCCGTTTCGATCACGCTGTCGCTGTCGTTCCCACCGACGAGTTCATCGACTCCCGCAGCACCCACAAGCTTGTCGTTGCCATCTTGGCCGTTGAGCGTGTCATTGCCGCTGCCTCCGTTCAGTAAGTCGCTGCCATCCCCACCGAGCAGGAGGTCGGCACCCCCGCTGCTGGTGAGCGTGTCGTGCCCCGCTCCGCCGTCCAACGTCACCGAGAACGTGAACGCACTTGTGTTGATCGAATCGCTTCCCGTGCCGCCGGTCAACGACGCACTTTCAAATCCCGACAGCGTGTCGGTGAATCCGCCTCCCGTAAACGCGGTCGGCGTTAGAGTAGCTACGCCGCTGACCGATTCCACCAGCAAGTCGGTCTCGGTGCCTGCCGAGAGTGTGTCATTGCCCGTTCCCCCTGAGAGGATGTCGTTTCCAATCCCACCGATCAACGAGTCGTTACCCGCCTCACCGGAGAGATTGTCGTCACCCGACCCGCCCGTCAGTGTGTCATTTCCGATGCCTCCCAGCACAGTAGTGGGTAGCGAGATGCTCGCCAGATTCAACCGATCATTGTCCTGCCCCAAGCTCGCGATCAGCCCCCTCGTCACCGATCCGACCGGAATCCGTACGACGTTCGTTGGAGTGCGGCCATCCGTCGAAAGCTCGGTCGTCGTGGAACTCACGACAAATTCGTTGGTCGTTGTATTACGCGTGACGGTGATGTTGTTCGCCAAACCGACGTTATCGGTGATGGACAAATTTCCGAAGACGTCCACCTTGACGATAACCTTCGTCGGTACGACGACGTCGTCGTTGACGATCGTGCCCGTCGCGGTCGCCGCCGTGAAATCCGCGCCGACACTCGGAGCCGACAGAGTCACGGTGAATCCTTCATCCGGCTCGCCGAGCGCATCTCCGCTCACGTTGACCGTGACCGTCTGCGAGGTTTCGCCGACCGCGAAACTGAGCGTCTCGCCGGGTAAACTTCCACCGAAATCGGTCGCATCCGCCGGAGTGCCGCTGCTGCCGCTGACCGCGTAGTCGATCGTCGCCAGGACGCTCGTGTCCCCCGTCCGCGACACGGTGAATGAGAACGGCGTGCTCCCGCCGGTCCCCTCGATCCGCTGAGCGTTCAAGGCCGTCACGGAAAAGAAATTCGTGGCCGGAGCCGCGACCGGTAGGTTTATAACATAGGTTTGCACGACGCTCTGAGCCGCTCCCCACGTGCTGCTGAACACGAGCCGGCTTCCGTCAGGCGAGACCGACGGCAGCGCGCTTCCCGAGTAAAACTGGTTCGCGGTGCTCGTCCGATGATGCGCCAGATGAGTCGTGCCGCCGGTTCCGAACGGGTCGTCCAAACGGATCGAGACCAATTCCCCTTTGAAGTTGGCGCCGCGAGCCGGGTCGTTTAAGTACGTGACGTAAACCCGCCCCGGACTGAGCGTGTTCGTGGCCGTCACGTGACTCGCCTGATTTTCGTTCACCGAATCGGTCAACGAGCGATACGAATCGTCACTGACCTTGAAGGCTAACACGCTGCCCGCTCGACCGTCTTGCGTGGTGACTTCGTTTTGCGGGAACGTCCGCGCATTGAACTGGCCGCTGACTCCGACGACGAATACGTCGATGCCATTCTCGCCGAATGAGAAGACCGGGTGCGACCAGTTCACCGGCATGAAGCCCAACAGCCGATTCCCCGGCGACTGGAATGAGTTGTCCGCGGTCAATTCCGGGATCACATGCGACGAGATCGTGCGCGCCGCATGATTCACGTCCAACAGCCGCCACGACCGTTCGTTGTCCGACCGCCCGTACGACACCAACACCTGTTGGCCGTTCGGCGAGAACCACAAATTCGCGATGTCCAGCAGATACCCAACCGGCAGCCCCGTGACATTCGCGATTCCGTCCAACTGTGCCACGACTGGATTCGCGCCCGCCGCCGGATTGAGATCGACGATAAACAGGGACACGTTCGACAAGGACCGAGTCAGCCCTTTGGTCACACCGAGCATCGCCGCGTATTCATGCCCCCCCACGAACGCGATCGCCGTTTTCGTCGAAAACAGCTTGTTGAATGGTAACGTCACCGTATTCAACACCGCTCCGGACGTGACGTCGTACTTGATGATCTGGTCGTCGTCCGCCACCACGGCTGGCAGCAACGTGGCCGACACTTCACCGCCGAACGACGGCGAGAAGAATCCGTATTGAATGTTCGGCTGCGACGGGTCTTGGCTCCAACGGATGTGCGATGCCTTCCCCGTCCCGTCCATCCGCGACAGCGGCCGATAATTCTGCCCATTCAAAATAAGTTGATATGTCTGCCCCGGATCGTTGCTTCTCACCAGCAGTTTCGTGCCGTCGATGTTCCAAGCCGAATCGGTGACATACCGCGTGCCGGTAAAGCCGCTCCAATAGGTGTTCGACGTCCCACCGGTGTTCACGGGCAGGGTCAGCGGCGAGCCGGGATCGCTCGTGATCCGCGTGATCGGCGACCCGTAAGTCGGATCGTTGAGCGTCGCCAGATAGCCGGGCTTCGTCATGTCGCTCGGGAAGTAACCCGGATCGGCCGTGCCATACACCGATTGGCTCACGGTTTCGGTAAGCTCAAGGTCAGGCAGCACATCCGCCGTCGGCAAAGCGATGTCACCCGGATTCAGCAAGAAATCCTGTCCCGTGCCGCCGGTGATCGTGTCTCGTTGATAGTCGTCATACAATGACGCATTGTCGGTCGGTTGCACCAGCGATTTCAAAAAGTTCGGATGAGTCGTCGCCGTCAGTGTCGCCACGCGAGTCGCATACGCCAATATCCCGTTCCAATCATCCCGAACCCGTACCAACGCCGTAAGATTTCCCTCAAATTTGTACAACCCGCCGAGCACCAGATCGTCCCCGTCGCCACCGTCGACCGAGTCATTTCCCACGCTGCCAATCAACACATCGCGTCCCGTTCCGCCAACCAACGAATCGTTCCCCTGCTGGCCCAACACGATGTCCGCATCCGCCCCGCCATCGATCGTGTCATTGCCGAGCTCACCTTGCAGCGTGTCGTTCCCGGCTCCACCAAACAGATTGTCCCCGCCACTTCTACCGAGGATCGAATCGGCCCCGTCCCCGCCATCCAGAAAATCGGCATCCGCCGTTCCGCTCAGCACGTCGTTGCCGCCCCCACCTCGCAGAGTCGCACGGCCCGGAAAGTTCGCCGCTTGCAGCGTGTCGTCGCCCGTCCCGCCGGTCAGGTCCACTTCTTCAATCGAGCCCAAATGATTGTGCTCGGCGATCGTCAGGCCCGACTTCAAATTCAGCGAAAATTCAAACACGTCAAACCCGAAGCTGGCCGACTCAATGACGCGGTCCGTGCCGTCGCCGCCGTACAGGCAATCTTCACCCAAGCCGCCCGTCAATGTGTCATTGCCCGATGACCCGATCAATGTGTCGTTGCCGTCGCCTCCCGACAAAATAACCGGCACCGTCAAGGGCGTCGCAAACTCAAACCGATCGTTTGCCGCCCCCGCATCGAACACGATTCGCGAGACGCTCGACAGCGCAAACGTCTGCTGAACCGTCTCTACTCCGGTCACCACCCGTACCCGCAACGTCGTCGGATCGTCGAGCGACACCGTCGCCCTATCGCTGCTCGCCGTTCCTGTGATCAGAAGATCCCCGGCATTGAGCTGAATTGTCGCGGCCAACAGGCTGCGAGTCTCCAACCGCTCGCACACCGGCGGCAATGCCAGCGGATGCGAGCGACGAGTCTTTGAGTTCACCTGCCGTCCCCGATCCGTTCGCAGCCGACGCAGCCAAGATGACAACCGCACGTTTCGTCTTCCTATGGTCCTGAATCAAAAACGCCATAGTCCGCCGCTGCTACGGCACCCGAACAGGGCCGCCGCATCGAAATCTCGGGATCGTGTTTCGGCCCGCGACACGTGAAAGACGGGAAATGTGGTGATGGTCTGGACACGCCCAGAGACAACTCTAGGCCGGAGTTTTCGTAGGTCAATTCACTTCCCAAGGGATCTACTCGTATCCCTCGGGAAACCTCGAATCGTACAGAACTCTCACGACATCCTTCGATCGCACGAGTCTTGAGTAGGCCCTTCTTGCACGATCGCAACACAACCGCATGCACCGGAGCCAGTGGCCGGGCCGATTTCACTTGGAGAAGGAGCACTCTAATGTTTTCGCGGCGGTTTGAGCGGCGGAAGAATGGGAAGCCTCACACGAATTGGGCGTTGTGCGAGTCGTATCGCACCGAGCGCGGGCCATGGCAGTGGGTGGTCGCGTGGTTGGTGAACCTCGATGAGCAAGAGCGGCTCGGCGTACAGCGGGCGGCTGAGAATCGCAGCTTGAATTCACAGCAGCGGGTTAAACCGCTTGCTTCAATCTGAGTGCGAAGCATCGGAAACGGGCGTCTGCCGCTCAATCAAATCCGCGCCATTCTCGCGTCGGTGTCGACGATCGCGGACACCAGCCGCATCCAACACAAGTGCGCGACAAATCACGCGGCTTGAGAGGAACGCTTCGCTTTCGTCACTGTGCCTGTCATTTTCAGCGGTAGTGGCAAAAGAAGCTCGATCGTGAGCGACGTCGCGCCTTGCTGCGTCGCGACAAACGCTCGCGCGCGGGAACCAAGTTCGCGGGCGGCTCCGCGATCGCGGAGAAGCTCGCGCACGGCGAACGTCAGCTCGGCCGCCGATCGCACGACACGCGAGGCTTGTCTCGCCAGGAGTTGTTCGACGATGTCGCGGAAGTTCCAGGTGTTCGGACCGACTAGCACGGCGGCTCCGTAAGCCGCTGGTTCGAGCATGTTCTGCCCACCGCGGCGAGTCAAACTCCCGCCCACAAAAGCCACGTCGGCAAGACCCCAACACGCGCCGAGTTCTCCCAGAGTGTCGAGCAACAACACTGGTCGCGTCATGCTCGATTCCGTTGCTCCGAATTTGTCGCCGTCACGCTCGGCGTGACGAGCCGAATGGGCACTTGGCGTCGAATCAGCATTCGGCTCATCACGCGGAGCGTGATGGCTACGTTGCGGCTCCGCCGCGTTAGGGAGAGAGGTCACCTGTGATCGTCGCCGCAGCGGCAATCCGCGCGACGTGACCAACTGCGCGACCTCCTCAAACCGTTCTTTGTGCCGAGGCACGAGAATCAGCCGCAATTCGGAGAATTCCGCGAGCAACTCCTGCCACGTGTCGAGAGCAAACGATTCCTCCGGGGCTTGCGTACTGCCAGCGATGAAGACTCGTTCGTGAGCTTGCAGGCCGAAGAACTGACGTAGCTCGTGAGTCTGCGGGTTACTTCGATTCGCCTGTGCACCATCGAACTTGATCGAGCCGGTGACATGCAGCCGCGCGCGCGGAGCACCGAGTGTCAGAAAACGCTGAGCGTATTCCGCGTTTTGCACCGCCAGCAGCGAAAACCGTTCGAGCAGGTTTGTCAGCAGCGGTCTGATTCGGCGATAGCCTCGAAAGCTACGTTCGCTGATGCGGCCGTTGATCAAAGCCAGTGGGATTCTCAGGCGGTCGGCGGCCAGCACGAAGTTGGGCCAGAGTTCCAGCTCGACCAACACGATCGCCGACGGACGCACACGCTCGATCGCTCGCCGCACGGCCCAAGAAAAGTCGAGTGGAAAGTAGCAGACTTGATGCTGGGGAAATTCTTTCCGCGCGACGTCCAGCCCCGTTCGTGTGGTGGTCGTGACGACAAAATCCCATTCCGGTTGACGTGTCGCCAACTGCCGTAGCAGCGGACGAAGTTGCAGCACCTCACCGACGCTGACCGCGTGAAACCACAGGCACGGCTGCGATGACGATCGTTGGGGTAATCGGCCAAACAGCTTCTGGGCCCAGCCGTCACGATACTTGCCCAGCACGAATCGGCGGTACAGCAACACCGGCGACACGGCGAGCAAGACGACGACATAAGTGAGATTCAACAGCCAGGGCATCCGTGCCTCGGTTCGTAGTCCCGCCTTGAGGCGGAACAGAGTCGATTGGTCATTGATCAGGACTTGAAATCACGTCTCCGCAGACTTCTCCGCAGCCCCGCAGCATTTCTTGTACTTCTTGCCGCTGCCGCAGGGGCAGGGGGCGTTGCGGCCGATATGCGGTTGCAAGTTGCGGATCGGCTTAATCGGTGGGGGTGGCGAGTCTGCCGGTCGTTCGAAGGCCGCCGGGTCGAAGCGTTGCTGGCCGGGCAATAGTTGCGGCGGCGACGTCGGTTCTTCGCGGAATTCATCGTGCGTCGTCGACGTGACCTGCCACTGCGAGCCGACGAAATCGGGGCTTTCTCGTTCCAAGCGAAAGATCGCCGAGGTGACCTGCAAGCCGATGCGTCGCCACATTTCCGTGAAGGCTTTCGTCCCTTCGCGGCGGTATTCGGTCTTGGGGTCTTTCTGAGCATAGCTGACTAACCCGATTCCCGAACGGACGTGGTCCATGTAATAAAGGTGATCCTTCCAGGCCGTGTCGAGCACTTCCAGGATGACTGATCGTTCCGAGTGACTCATCTCCGGCCGGAAGCGGGCGTCGTAGGCTTGCAGGACCATTTGCTCGACCGCATCGCGATTGAGCCGCCGGAGTTCGTCCGGTTGCCAGCCAACCTGCAAGACTTCGTTGGCCCAATTCACCAGCGCGGCCAGACCGTCGGCATTCGGTGACATCCGGCCGTTGCGGCCGTCGGAAACCGGTTCCGGAAATGTCTGGTCCAGCAGTTCTTTCAACCGCTGCGGCAACGTGGCATCGCCGAAATATCGAGCACTCGCCGCGAACAACCGATTCGCTAAGTCTTCGACCGTCTTGCCGTGAAACTCGTCGATTTGCAGCGACGATCGGAATCGGCGATTCGCCCAGTCCAGCAGTCTGGCCAACAGCGACGGGTCTGTCGCGGCGTTCGGCGTGGACATGAAGTTGGTCAACGCGACCTCGACGGGGAATCGAATTTCTTTTTCCTGATAATGCCGTTCGAGCTTTTCCTTGACGGTCGTGACAGCCTTCTCGACGTCGCGCGAATCCAAATCCTGCGGGTTGCAGGGCAGGCTGAACTGCTGAGCCAACCACGAAGCGAACGAGATTTGCCCGTACGCGGGATCCATGAAGGTGTCGAGCGGCTGCAGGTCGAAGCCTTGAATGGCCGCGTAGGCTTTGAGCCGCAGGAAATCAAACAGCCCGTCGCGCCCGACCTTGCGAAGCTCAAAGTCCGTGAGATTGGTTCCCAGAATCTGATTGGCCCAGCGCGTGAGCGCCTGCCAGTTCCAATTGGCCGGGTCGTCCGACCCGGGCAGGTTTTCTTCGATCTCTTCCAGAATCAGGTCTTCGTATTGTCGCGTCGCTTCGTCCTGGAGGTACAGCACGAACGGTTCGCGATCCATGTCACGAATGCTGTCGACCTCCAGTTGCACGTGCAGTTGTTTCTCGGCCCAGGCAACGTTGGTTTCCCAACGGTAGTCGCGTCGCAGGAAGTGTCCGGTCCAGTGATCGACCTGCTGGCCGATCATGTCCAGCACGAGCTGCCGGCAATTGCGGCCGTCGAGGATCCGCTGTCGGAACGAGTACACTTGCTTGCGTTGGGCGTCCATGACCTCGTCGTATTCGAGCAGATGCTTGCGGACGTCGAAGTGATGCTCTTCGACTTTCTTCTGCGCGGCCTGGATACGTTTCGAGACCATCTTGCTTTCGATGGCTTCACCGTCCTGCATGCCCAGCCGCGTGAGGATATTCTTGACCCACTCGCCCGCGAACTTCCGCATCAGGTCGTCTTCCAGCGACAGGAAGAAGCGGCTGGAGCCGGGATCGCCTTGTCGGCCGGAGCGTCCGCGCAATTGCAGGTCGATGCGCCGCGCGTCGTGCCGTTCGGAGCCGATGACGTGCAGGCCGCCGAGTTCGGCGACCTTGCGGCCTTCTTCGATCATCCCTTCAAGTTCGGCGATCTGTTTAATGAGACCGTCCCATTCGGACTTGGGCACCTCCAGTCGCGAAGCGTAACGTTTGCTGAGTTCCTGCCACGCCGGGTACTCCGGATTGCCCCCGAGAATAATGTCCGTTCCGCGACCGGCCATGTTCGTGGCGATCGTCACGGCACCCATTCGTCCGGCTTGAGAGATGATCTCCGCTTCGCGTTCATGGTACTTGGCGTTAAGCACCGCGTGCTTGACGCCGTACTTCGACAACTTGTGCGATAGGAGTTCGGATTTCTCGATCGACACCGTGCCGACCAGCATTGGCCGTCCGGTGGCGTGTTCGCGGCGAATTTCATCGACAATCGCGTCCCACTTTTCGTGTTCCGAGCGGAAGATCATGTCGGGAAAATTGAATCGCTTCATCGGACGGTTGGTCGGCACCGCGACGACGTCCAGTTTGTAAATCCGCCAGAATTCCTCAGCTTCGGTCATCGCCGTGCCGGTCATGCCGGCCAGCTTCTTGTACAGCTTGAAATAGTTTTGCAGCGTGATCGTGGCCAGCGTTTGCGTCTCTTCCTTGATGCGGACACCTTCTTTGGCCTCGACCGATTGATGCAGTCCGTCGCTCCATTGCCGCCCCGGCATCTTGCGGCCGGTGAATTCGTCGACGATCACGACCTCATCGTTCTCGACGACATAATTGACATCCCGCTTGTAGAGGTAGTGGGCTTTGAGCGAGTTGTCGATCAGATGTGGCCACTCCATGTTGCCGGCTGTGTAGAAGCTCTCGACGCCGGCAAGCTGCTCGGCCACGCGGACACCTTCGTCGGTGAGATGGCACGAATGCTCTTTCTCCTTGACCTCGAAGTGCGTGTCCTTCTTGAGCTGCATCGCGATCCAATTGGACTTGGGATATTTGTCGGTGTCGCCGTACGACAGGCCGGAGATGATCAGCGGCGTGCGAGCCTCGTCGATCAGGATGTTGTCGATCTCGTCAACGATGGCGAAGTCGAGCCGTCCCTGGACTTGCAGGTCCGCGGTCGGCTTCATGTTGTCGCGGAGGTAATCGAAGCCGAATTCGTTGTTTGTGCCGTAAGTAATGTCGCAAGCGTACTCCGGCTGCCGCTCGTGAGGACTCATCGCCGACTGAATCGCGCCGACCGTCAGCCCCAAGCCGAGATGCGCCGGGCCCATCCACTCCATGTCCCGTTTGGCGAGGTAATCGTTGACCGTGATGATATGTACCTTGCCGGCCAAGCCGTTCAGAAAGGCTGGCAATGTGGACACGAGCGTCTTGCCTTCGCCGGTGACCATCTCAGAGATCATCCCTTTGTGCAGGATGTAGCCGCCGACCATCTGCACGTCGTAGTGCCGCATCTTGAGGAAGCGTTTGCTCGACTCGCGCACGGCCGCGAAGGCGTCGGGCAGGATGTCGTCGAGCGTTTGCCCGTCGGCCAGGCGTGCTCGGAATCTCGACGCCGATTCGCGCAGCTCGCTGTCGGAAAGTTTCTCGTAATCCGCCTCAAGCTGATTGATGCGATCCAGCGCCGAGCCGGGAATGATGCGCGACGAGCCGTTCTTTTCGCGGATGAAGCCGATCTGTCGCACTCGACGTTCATTGGACGAGCCGAACAGTGTTGTCACGAACCGTTCAAACCGGCTTGTCACAAGGCTAAAGACTTCACCGACTGTGTCCAGAATATCCATGGCTGACGGTCTCTGTCCTGTGTCGTGTGAGCCTCTGTCGTGTGAGCCAAGCCCACCCTTGTGAATGCTCAATTCATCGCCGCCCGCCATCCGTTGAAGCGGCTGCGGAATCCTGCGTCGGAAAGCCCTTGCGGGGCGTCGCGTTGGGAATCTTCCCAGCGGCCATCGAAGTGAACGGCCGTCCCATGAGTTTGTCGAGCGGCCTTTAACACAAGACGGCAAAATCGATTGCTCAGGAAAAGTGGCGAAGTCTAGGTCGCTGCCGCGAGACGGTCAACGGAGGTCGTTCGCCTGAGAACGCCTTTCATCCACAGCTCCAGACCATTCACGACGAAGTCGCTAGTCGCGCGCGAATGCCCGAACAGTATGTTGAACTGGCTCACGAATATCCCTGGTAGATCATTATCACGACGCTGCCTAACGGAACTACCCCAGTTATTGGCAGTTTGTGAAGTCGCTTGAAATCATCACAGTCAACTCAAGTAACTTAAATTATCCATTGCTTTTTCGAATAAGTCGTCCTATTTTCACTGAATTAACCATTTTAACGATGCAGGCAATCAAACACACGCTCAGGCGAGCGGCAACAATTGATTGACCCAAAGAACGTCACCGCAATCCCACACTGTGCTCGAATTCGTTTTCGGAATCCGGCCGGCAGGAGAGATTCACGGCCAGACCAACCCGACAAAGAGGATTTCCCGATTCACCTCAACATGAGTTTCACCCGTTGGACCGAATCGATTCGAAGGCAGATTCGGCCGTCATCGCCGCGTCGGAAACGTCATGACTGGCTTGCCCCTTTTTTCGACGCACTTGAAGCGCGCGAGCTCCTGTCCGGTATAGACGTCGTCAGTGTGAATCAACCGTCGCTGGAGGCGAATGGACTCTGGATCTCTGCCGACGAGCTCATGCAGCTCCCGACGATCGGCATCGCCTGGGAGACTCTGGCGGCGGCCGCGGCGGGCAACACGGGAACTCCCAACCTTGCGGATTTGGCCAACAATGCGGATGTTTTGACGTTGGCGAAAGCCCTGGTGGGCGCGCGGCTCGGCAACCAGCAATATATCGAAGAGGCCCGCACCAACATCATGTCGGCGATCGGCACGGAGGTTGGCGCCGAGCAAATTGCAGTCTCCCGCGGAATCGCACCGTATGTCATTTCCGCGAACCTGGTCGGGCTGTCGCCGGAACAGGACGCGGTGTTCTGCGAGTGGCTTGTCCGCGAACTCACCACTGATCTTCATGGTCCGGGGCCCGGCTACACGATTTAAACCTACCAAGAGACTCGGCCGAACAACCATGGCCTGATGGCCGGAGCGAGCCGTGCGGCGATCGCCGCGTATCTCGGAGACCGGCAGGAGCTGGACCGCGCCGCGCAGGTCTTCAAGGGGTGGTTGGGCGATCGCGCGTCCTACGCCGGATTCATATACGGCAGCGATCTCTCCTGGCAATTCGATCCGAACAATCCGGTGGGAGTCAATCCGGTCGGAGCCATGAAAGGTGGGCACGACATTGATGGAGCCATGCCGGAGGAAATGCGTCGCGGTGCTTCAATCGCTTGGCCGCCGGTCTACACCGGGTATCCGTGGGAAGGACTGCAAGCCGCGGTGGTCACCGCCGAAATCCTCTTCCGCGCCGGATACGACGCTTACAACTGGGAGGACCAGGCGCTGTTGCGCGCGGTCCAGTGGTTGTACCGAAACGACTTTGGTGCGGTCGGGGATGACCTGTGGACGCCCTGGCTCATCGACGCCCGTTATGGTACGCACTTCGCGACCGATGTCGCTGCGACGCACGGTAAGTTGATGGGATGGACCGCCTGGACCCATCAATTCGTCACGCAAGCACCGCAGTTCAATTCGGTCTCGCCGGGCCGCGGTTCCGTCGGAACTGAAGTGACACTCTTGGGTACTGGTTTCAGCGTGGTGACCGACGTCCGCTTCAATGGCGCGGCTTCCCCGCGCGTCACGTTTGTTTCGGTCCATGAACTGCGAGCGACGGTTCCGGTCGGTGCGACGACCGGTCCAATCAGCGTGACGACCACGGAGGGAACCGTGAGTAGCGCCGCCACGTTTACCCTATTGGCGGAACCGCGAGTACTGACGACTTCGGCGACAGCAATGTCGTACACCGAGAACGCACTCGCGACGGCAATCGATCTAGGTCTCGCGACGTCGGACGCGGACAGCCTGAACTACGTCAGTGCGGCGGTCGCGATCACGGGCGGGTTTGCGGCGCGTCAGGATTTGCTGGGCTTCGTGAATCAGAACGGGATCACGGGATCGTACAACGCGGCGATGGGCGTGCTGACGTTCACGGGGATCTCCAGCGTGGCCAATTACCAGGCGGCGTTGCGGTCGGTGATGTACGTCAACACCAGCGAGAACCCCAGCACGGCCGATCGCACGGTGACCTTCTTGGTGAACGATGGGGCACTCAATGCCAGTGCCGGCCGGACAATCACCGTGATTGCAGTCAACGACCCACCCAGGCTCACGCCGTCGGCGTCAGCGCTCTCCTACACGGAGAATAACCCGGCGACGGCGATCCGTCCCGGCCTGACGACGTCCGATCCGGACAGCCCGAACTATGTGGGGGCCACGGTGTCGATCACCGGCGGGTTCGCGTCGGGGCAGGATGTGCTGGGGTTCACGAACCAAACCGGGATCACGGGATCGTACAACGCGGCGGCGGGCGTGCTGACGCTCACGGGAACGTCCAGCGTGGCCAATTACCAGGCGGTGCTGAGGTCGGTGACATACGTTAACACCAGCGAGAACCCGAGCACGGCCAAACGCACGATCACCATCTTGGTGAACGATGGGGCACTCAATGCCAGTGCCGGCCGGAAAATCGCCGTGATTGCCGTCAACGACCCACCGCTGCTCCCGCCGTCGTTCTCAGCGCTCTCTTACACGGTGAATAACCCGGCGACGGCGATCCGTCCGGGACTGACGACGTCCGATCCGGACAGCGTGAACTATGTGGGGGCCACGGTGTCAATCGTCAGCGGTTTCGCGTCGGGGCAGGATGTGTTGAGCTTTGTCAGCCAAAACGGGATCTCAGCAACATACAATCCGGGCACGGGTGTCTTGACGCTGACCGGGATCGCCAGCGTGGCCAATTACCAGGCAGCGCTGCGGTCGGTCACGTACGTCAACACCAGCGAGAACCCCAGCACGGCCAACCGCGTGATCAACTTTTCGGTGAATGATGGAACCCAAAGCGCCGGTTCCGAGCGCACGATCACAGTGACGGCCCGGAACGACGCGCCGACGACGACCGTCACCTTGCAGGACGGGGTCAACGGCTACGCCGGGACGATCGATACGACGATCAATGGTGCTTTTCCGACATCGACTCTTGGTTCGTCGGCCACGACAGTTGAAGCGAACGACAACCCGGATAAAGGATCGCTCCTGCGTTGGGAATTGCCCTCGATTCCCATGGGAAGCATCGTCCAATCGGCTTCGATCACATTGCGGGTTACGAACAGCACCATCGCCACCTATCAGCTTTACGAACTCTTGCGGAGTTGGACGGAAGGAGGCGCCACCTGGAACCAGTCTGCCACCGGCAATGGCTGGGGAGCGGCGGGAGCCCAGCAGATTGGCGTCGATCGTGCCGCAGTCGTTTTAGCGTCCTTTGCTCCGCGGGCCACTGGCTTTGTGACGATCGATCTGAATTCGGACGGGATTGCGCTGGTGCAGAAATGGATCGACACACCGTCGACCAACCATGGCGTCACGGTTCAAAACTATGTGACGACCACCAACGACAGTGTCGGCTTTGTCTCCAGCGAAGCGATCACCGCCGCTAACCGGCCAAAACTCACGTTCACGTATGGACCGTGAAGTCCGCTCATGGCCGCTGCGACGGCACCCGTGACGAGCAGCGTGCAGATTGGCTCAAATCTCATTGACGCAGCACTTACGCCCTGACTGGATCGCGTCTAATCTGGCGAGACTTGATTCCCGGCATTTGTAGAATTCCCGGGAACTTTCTCTAAGCCGAACGCCTCTTGGCACGTTACTTTTTAGAGGCAACCTAACGCGGGCTGCGCCCGCAACGTAGCGGCGTCGCTCCGCGACGCCGATCCAAGTCGCGGAGCGACTCGGCTATGTATCGCGCGCACGGCGCGCATGATTGACACCCGACTCGGAGAGTCCGGTTACGTTTTCAATCGGCCACCAACAATTCAGCGAGGGTTTCCATGCGATGGTCTCATTGGTTGCAAGCGGTCAGCGTGGCGTTGGTGGTCGGATTGGGGCCGGTTGGGGCCAGGCCAGCTCACAGCGGTGAGGTCGGCTTCGTCGAGGATTTCGCCCTCGCGCCAGATCGGGCGGTGCCGCTGAAGCAGCTTGTGCCGGGGACCGAGGATTTCTACTACTATCATTGCCTACACGCGCAGCAGGCCGAGCAGTTCGACAAGGTCGAGCCGCTCGTCACGCAGTGGATTCAGCGAGTCGGGCACACGCAGCGAGTCAACGAAATCCTCGCACGGCAGGCGTTATTGACCTACGACAAGAATCCGCAGAAGACCCTGGAGTTCCTCCGCAACAAGCTGGGAGTGAACTTCGGGCATCAGAAGGAGGAGCTGGGGGTCGAGCCGAATCTGCCGACCGCACTCAATCCGCAGCAGATCACGCGCGAGACGTTGATGCCGCGAGCGTTTCAGCATCCGAACACGGACGGCTTTGAAGACACGGCGCTCGACTGGTTGATCAACGAGAAGTTGGACGGCGATCGTCGGCGGCACTTGATCTCGCGGCTGACGCGGCCAGATTACGCGGCGCTGACGAAGCTGATCCTCGACGACTTTGGACATCCAAATTCCGGCGGCTACGGGCAATTCAACATTCATCGGCTGTTGACGCGCGAGCAGCTTGATGAATTGCAGAAGTCGCAACCAGACCTCGTCAACAATCATCATTGGGTCGTCGCGTCGCTCATTAAGTTGCAGCCGGGGCCGGATGAGGATTGGCAGCACGACTCGAAAGCGATGACGGCGTATCTCGACCGACTGTGGGCGTTCGTCAGCAAACTTCCGCCGGTGCAGAACCCGCTCAAGGCCCAGACGCTGTATCACCGGTTGTGGTTGGATCGGTCGTTCGGCAAGCTCGACAAGAATCGGTTTCTGGCGTACCTGCAATTGCCTCGGCCAGTCGGGTACTTGTCGAAAGCGATGGCCGAATCGCAGGCGCGGAAGCAATTCCCCGCCGACGTCAGCATCGACCTGCGGCCGGGGACGCTGTTGCCGCCGGTCGCGAATGACGAGCCGCTCGTTCGCAGCTACCTGCAACATTTCCTGTTGGACGCCGCGAACGTGAAGGAGTTCGAGCCATTCATCAACGACATCTATCTGCGGCATCTCTTCGCCGAGACGAAAATCCTCAACGGACTCGGCGAGCCGGAGCAATGGGCCGCACAGCTTCCGGCTGAACTCTTTCAGCAACTCAAGCAGCGAGTCGAAATCGAGTTCGATCCGACGAATCGCACGAGCTACGCCGCCGATGAGCCGGTAGCGCTGGACCTGCACGTCAAGAGCGTCGGCACGCTGATCGTGAAGGTCTTTGAGATCAACACGAAGAATTTCTACCGCGAGCAACTGCGCGAAGTAGACACCGACGTGAACCTCGACGGACTGGTCGCGAATCGCGAGACCACGCACACCTACAACGACACATCGTTTCGCCGAGTCCGCCGTCGCTTCGAGTTTCCTGAACTGAAGAAGCCGGGCGTGTACGTTGTCGATTTCATCGGCAACGGCCGTAGTAGCCGAGCGCTGATTCGCAAAGGGAAACTGAAATTCCTCGCGAAGACCGGAACCGCCGGGCAGGTCTTCACGGTGCTCGACGAGAAGAATCAGAAAGTCGATGA
The DNA here is from genome assembly GCA_964430385.1 of uncultured Planctomycetaceae bacterium. GTDB lineage: Bacteria > Planctomycetota > Planctomycetia > Planctomycetales > Planctomycetaceae > CAYSHJ01. The sequence goes on along the minus strand of CAYSHJ010000049.1, from coordinate 2,056 downwards.
CGCCCGTATTCTGCTGGGCGGACACGAGTACGTGGCCGACAAGTCGGGTGAGATCACCGTCCCGTTCACGCATCAGCCAAGCCGTCAGCCAATCATCCTCGTGGGACAGGCTTCCAGCCTGTCTCTGAAAGTGAATGAAGAGAACCGAGACAATCAGCGGCAGGCTGGAAGCCTACCCCACGAATACGCCGGCCTCGATTACTTCCAACATGAGGGCGAAGCGTTCGCGCTGTCGGCGGGCATCTTCGTGGATCGCGAGTCGTTGCTCAGCCGCAAGAAGGCGACGGTCGTGGTTCGGCCGCAGTTAACGTTGAACGGTACTCCGGTCAGCACGAAGTTGCTGGATCAAGTCAAACTGCAAATCGTTTCGACCGATCACGACGGCGTTGCGTCCTCGACCGAGATTCCGAACTTCAAGTTGTTCGAGGACCGCGAATCGACGCACGAGTTTTCTGTCCCTCCGCGCACACAGGCGATCAGCTTCCAGTTGATCGGGCAAGTCAAAGTGCTCAGCACGAACTCGACAATCTCGCTTGCCGCGAATGAGTCATTCGCGCTCAACGAGATGGACCGGACAGACAAGATCGAAGACCTGCATTTGCTCCGCACGGCGAGCGGCTACTTCGTCGAACTGCTCGGCAAGACTGGTGAGCCGAAGACGTCGCGGCCGGTCCAAGTCGTGCTCAAGCACCGCGACTTCCGCGATCCGGTGCATTTGACGTTCAAGTCCGACAAGGTCGGCCGAGTGTCGCTCGGTCAACTCGCCGACATTGCGGCGATCACCGCGACCGGGCCAGAGGGGACGCAGCACGCTTGGCCGATCCGGCCGGACGAGCACGTCTATTCGCAATCGCTGCACGGCCGAGTCGGCGAAATGCTGACGCTGCCGTATCTCCCAAACGACTCTAGGCGAGCGGGGGGCGTCAGCCCCCCGGTGGCTGCGAAGTTGGAATCCGTCCCATCAACCGGGGGGCTGACGCCCCCCGCTCGCCAGGAACTCTCGCTGCTCGAACTGCGCGGTGATTCGTTCCTGACCGATCGTTTCGAGAACCTGTCGATCAAGAACGGCCTCATCACGATCAGCGGTTTGAAGGAGGGAGACTACGACCTGTGGTTGAAGTCGCTGAATCGGCACGTCCGCATTCGCATCGCCCCCGGCGAGACGAAGCATGGCTATGTGCTCGGCAATGTGCGGCAGCTTGAGGCGAGACCGCTTCCGGCGTTGCAGATTGAGAGCATCAAAGCGGACGACAAGGAACTCGTCATCCAGCTCAGCAACGCGAACAAGTTTGCTCGCGTGCATCTCTTCGCGACGCGGTTTGCTCCGGCGTTTCCGGCGGGGAACCATCTGGCCAAGATCACGCAGGCCGAGCCGTATGCGATTCGCACGTCGCCGGCCGAGTCGGTGTATCTGGCGGGCCGGAACATCGGCGACGAGTACCGTTACATCATCGACCGCAAGTACGCGAAGAAGTTTCCGGGGAACACGCTCGAACGCCCGTCGCTGCTGCTCAACCCGTGGGTGCTGCGTTCGACCGAGACTGGCGAGCAGCTCGCGGCTGGTGGCGATGAGTTCGGAGCGAAGGGGGCACCTCCACCCAGTTCGATGGCACGCGGTGAGGGTCAGGGTGCTGGCGGGATCGCTCGCGGAGGCGACTTCGCGAATCTCGACTTCTTGGCCGAAGCGTCGGCCGTGTTCGTGAACCTTGTGCCCGACAAGGATGGCAAGATCGTGTTGAAACGCGATCTGCTCGGCGCGCATCAGCATTTGCATGTCGTCGCCTGCGATCCGCTGAGCACGACGTGGCGGAGCGTTGCGCTGGACGAACCGAAGTCGACATTCATTGATCTGCGGTTGGCGAACGGGCTTGATCCGAAGAAGCATTTCACGCAGCAGAAGCGAATCAGTCTGGTCGGGGCCGGGCAGCCGTTCACGCTGGCGGACATCGCCACATCGAAGTTCGAGGCGTATGAAAGTCTCGCGCGGGTTTATCTGCTGTTCACGACGCTGACGCACGATCCGAAGTTGGCCGAGTTTTCGTTCCTGCTCAACTGG
>CAYSHJ010000048.1:0-11094 GCA_964430385.1 uncultured Planctomycetaceae bacterium | reverse complement strand
GAAGTGTTTCTGCCCGGCATCTTCGGCGACATGTTTGACGTGGTCATCGCGTATCCCGACGTGAACCGCTGGAAGACGATCGATAGTTATCCCGTCGTGATCGCCACCGGCGACATCGAACTGACCGCCGCCGAGGGCGCGCGGCTGGCGAAGTATGTCGAGCAAGGCGGTACGCTGCTCGTGGCCGACACGCACTTGACCGGCCCCGGCGTCGCCGCGTTGAAGTTGCCCGCGACGACCGAAGTGATTGAAGCCGAGAGCTATCGATGGCTCGACGACGATGCGGTCTTGCCATCGCAACGCTTCCGCTGCCGACCGGTCGCCGCCGGGCAAGCCGATTGGAAGCCACTGGCTCGCACCCCTGAAGGACAAACGTTCTGCGCGACGATTGACCGTGGAGCCGGACGGTTGATCTATTTATCGGTCCCGCGCGGTTTCGGCATCGATCGGCGAGTCATTCCGGTCGTCCCACGCTTGATCGCACATCTGACTCGCGGCCAAATGCCGATCGAGGTCGACGGCGATGTGCAATGGTTGGTCAATCGCAACGCCAGCGGCTGGATGGTGACGCTGCTCAACCCGGCCGGCCAAGACAAACCACAGCAAGGGATCACCGCGACCGATTATCGTCAAAACCGCAAGATCATCATTCGCTCGCGAGTCCCCATCTCATCCGCCGTCGATCGCCTGCTGCCAACCGACCGGCTGTCGGTTTTCGCGGAGACAACTGGTACGTTCGACGTCCACTGCGAAGTGCTCGCCGGCGGAGTGCGAGTGATCGAGCTGAAATAAGGCGGCGCTTGCACTAATCGGTCGGTCGAGTGTTACACTAAACCTCAGACAGGCGAACCCCACCGGGCTTGCCCCGGTGGCTCGCGGGATTTTGCACTACTCGGCGTCACGCGAAACGAACGGCTCAGTAGTGCAGAATCCCGTAAACCACTGGGGCAAGCCCAGTGGGGTCGCTTGATTGAGGACTTAACCGAGTTCCTCGCGGGAGTTTCATGATGTCTGCCGCCACCGACCTGATCGAATACCCTTGCTCGGACGGAAAACCGATGGCCGAGACCGACGTGCATCGCGACTGGATGTTTCGGCTGATCGAGCTCTTGTCGCGCAAATTCGCGGGAACGCAGACGTATGTCTCCGGGAACTTGCTGATTTACTACGTTCAAGGCGACCCGAAGAAGTCCGTCGCGCCGGATGTGTTTGTCGTCAAAGGCGTCGAACCCGGTCCTCGAGACATCTATAAACTGTGGGAAGAGCGAGTCGCTCCCCATTTCGTATTGGAGGTCACCTCCAAGAGCACTCGCCGCGAAGACTTGGTCGGCAAGATGAAACTGTTCGCCGTACTGGGAGTCCGAGAGTATTTTTTGTTCGACCCACGCAGTGAATACCTGGAACCGGCGCTGCTCGGTTTTCGATTGGTTGTCGGCGAGAACGGCAGCGGTTACATGCCACTGGAAATGGACGCCACCAACGCCATCGTCAGCGAAGAGGTCGCGGTGATCTTTCGGCTTGAGCCGACAGGACTCAGTCTGTTCGATGCGGCCAGCGGAGAACCATTGAAGACGGGACTCGAAGAGGCCGCGCTCCAACGTGGCGCGCGTGAACGAGCTGAGTTGGCGCGTGAACAAGCCGAGTTGACCCGCGATCAAGCCGAGGCGGCGTTGCAACAAGAGCGGCTCGCGCGACAAGCCCTGGAAGCGGAACTCAAGCAACTCCGAGAGACATCCGACTGAACCGGCAGGACGCCATCATTTCGCTCACGACCATTCATGATTGCTCGTGGACGAATTGCACCAAGGCTTTCACGTTCTCCGGCGGCGTTTCGGGCAAGACTCCGTGGCCGAGGTTGAAGATGTGGCCGGGACGGTGTGCGGCTTGATCGAGCACTCGTTGCGCGTGGCGTCGCACGGTCGGCATGTCGCCAAGCAGCACGATCGGATCAAGGTTTCCTTGTACAGCGACGTCATGGCCGAGGGTTTGCCAGGCGTCGCGCAGATCGACTCGCCAGTCGAGACCGATCACATCACCGCCGGCCTCGCGCAGCAGCGGCAAGAGCGCGGGGTTGCCGGTCGCGAAATTAATGATCGGCGCAGCGTGTTTGACTTGATCGATGACGCTCTTCGTGTACGGCAACACGAACTCACGATAGTCGCAGGGTGAGAGGCAACCGGCCCAACTGTCGAAGAGTTGCATAGCCTGGCAACCCGCCTCGACCTGCGCGAGGATGTAGTTGACCAGGCTGTTTGAGAGACAGGTCATCAACGCCTTCCATGCTCCGGAGTCGGTGAACATCAGCCGCTTCACGTGCGTGTAGTTTTTCGAACCGCCGCCTTCGACGGCGTATGAGGCGAGGGTGAAAGGTGCTCCGGCGAAGCCGAGCAGCGGAATGTCTGCCGGCAATTCGCGACGGATGAGCTTCACGGCGTCGAAAACGAACTGTAAAGACGACACGTCATCGAGTTGCCTCAAACTGTCGACGCCGGCAGGCTCGCGGATCGGATTGTGGATGATGGGGCCTTCGCCGTGAGCATACTCAAGCTGCAAGCCCATCGGTTCGAGGATCGGCAGCAAGTCGGCGAACAGGATCGCGGCGTCGACGCCGAGCACCCGTTGCGCGGTCAGCGTGACTTCCGCCGCGAGGTCCGGGCGCTTGCAGAGTTCGATGAACGTCACTTGCCGTCGGACGGACATGTACTCCGGCAAGTACCGGCCGGCCTGTCGCATGATCCAGATGGGAGTGGTGTCGGTCGGCTCGCGGCGAACGGCTTTTAGAAAACGGCAGTTGTGCAAGGCGGCGTCGGTCACAAGGCGTCTCCCTTCGTTGGGCGACGCAGAGTAGCCGAACGCAGCCGCAAGCTGCCAGCTTGTACTGACTAGCTTGGCGAGTGACTGCCGGCGGCCACAGGCGTTTTCGACGCTGATTAGTTGGCCGACGCCTCTGTCGGTAATTCGCAATCGATCGCTTGGGCGAGTCCGTCGAGGTTCTGTGGCGCGGCGGGAGTTTTAGACTTGGTGACCGCCTTCGGAGGAACCGACGCCGGATAACACTGAGTTCCGTCGTGATAACAGACGCAGTTTCGTCCGGCCCGTTTCGCCGCGTACAAAGCCTCGTCGCAGCGTTCGATGAAGCTCTCAACTTTTTCGTCCTGAGCCACCTCAGCGACGCCGATGCTCACGGTGACATTCAATTGAGCGTTGCCGACGCGATAAGTCATGCGTTCCACAGCCATGTGCGCCCGATGAGCGGCTCGAAGGGCCTCTTTGAGCGCCGTCCCCGGCAGAATGATGGCGAACTCTTCGCCACCGTATCGGCAAACGATGTCCATCTCGCGCATCGCGCGATCGAAGGTGCTCGCCACTTGCCGCAGCATCTCGTCGCCGGTTTGATGGCCGTGGTAGTCGTTGAACAACTTGAAATGATCCACATCCAGTATCAGCAGCGAGAAACTGATTCCCTGCCGTTGCCGTTGTGCGAACAGCCGATGAATCTCTTGATCAAACGCGCGGCGGTTGGAAATCCCCGTCAAAGCATCGGTGCGGGCTTCGGTCATGTACGACTCGAGCTCGTGTTGCTTTTCGCCAATCTGCAGCCGAGCCGATTGCAGTTCTTCTTGCAATTGGACGTTCGCTTCCAGCAACCGCTTGGCCGCCAGCAGCACAGCTTTGGGATCGGAAGCCACATTGTTGACCACTTCATCGTTGAACGCGGCGACCCGCGAAGTATGTCGGTCCATGTTGCCATCAACCGTGGCCGCGACGGACTGCACATGCGTGAAAAAATCGTGCAATTCTTTGCGTTCCAGTCCGACGCTGATTTTCGCGTCTTCACACGCCACGGCCGCCTCAGTCCGGACGGATCGGAGTTGCTGATGGCTAAGCAACAGCGCCGCCACATAACCGACGCAGACGCTGACTCCAGAAATGATGAAGACCAAGAAAATCATGTGAACTCTTCGCTCTCAGAAAAACCGAACACACCTTCGGAGGGACGGAGACGACTTGAAGTCGCTGATGTCACCCCTTCGCGACTATAGTTCGCGCGGACAGGCAGTCAAACGGAACTTGTCAGCCGACGACACATTGATCCGAACAGTCGAATCGATCAGAGCGATGGAACCGGTTCTGGCTATTCGGCGGAGAAGGTCGGTCCGAGGAGACGCTGTTCACACCGATTTGCAGGTGCCAGCGCGCGTACTCGAATCATGCTCGGAACTGGAAAGGTTTTTCACGGACTGGTTTAATACTCGGCGAAAGATCGCGAGCTAGGCTCGTGGTTGCCGACATCTTCGGGGACGTCGACCGATATGAATTACCGGCGATGTTCGGCCGCGTCGGGAATTCGTTTCGACGTCGCCGACGTAACTCCAAGTTTCTTGAGGGTTGGTTTGCAATGGCGCTCAAGCTGACCGCTGAATCCTACTTGCAAGTCGTGCGGCAGAGCGGCCTCATCGACAAGGAGCAACTCTCGAAACTGCTGCAAGCCTACGCGAATCGCGGCGTGGATGTTAAGAAGTCCCAAGACATCGCGGACGCGATGATCGCCGACGAACGGCTGACTCGCTGGCAAGCGGAAAAGCTGCTGGCGGGCCGGCACAAGGGATTTTTCCTCGGCAAGTACCGACTGCTCGATCTGCTTGGCAAAGGGGGCATGAGTTCGGTGTACTTGGCCGAACATGTGCTGATGAAGCGTCGCTGCGCCATCAAAGTATTGCCGTCGAAGCGCGTTCACGACTCGTCGTACTTGGCCCGATTCCATCGCGAAGCCCAGGCCGTCGCTTCCGTCGACCACCCCAACATTGTCCGAGCCTATGACGTCGACAGCGCTCAGGACCGTGACAACCAGATTCACTTCCTGGTGATGGAATACGTCAGCGGTCGCAGCTTGCAGGAAATCGTCAACCAGGACGGACCGCAGGAATACGTCGCCGCCACCGAATTTATCCGCCAGGCGGCGGACGGCTTGCAGCATGCCCACAAAGCGGGACTGGTGCATCGCGACATCAAGCCCGCCAATCTGCTCGTCGATAACAGCGGCACGGTCAAAATCCTCGATATGGGCCTGGCGCGGTTCTTCGACGACCGTGACGAGAACCCGCTGACGGTGGCTCATGACGAAAAGGTGCTCGGCACCGCCGACTACTTGGCTCCGGAACAAGCTCTCGACAGCCATACCGTCGATACGCGCGCTGACATTTACAGCTTGGGCTGCTCGCTGTACTTCTTGTTGACCGGACATCCGCCGTTTACGGAAGGAACGCTGGCGCAGCGGCTGATGTGGCATCAGACTAAGGTTTTTCCGCCGATCACGAACGAACGACCTGACTGTCCACAGCCTCTGCTCCGAATCCTGGCCAAGATGGTCGCCAAGCAGCCGGACGATCGACAGAACTCCGCGGCGGAAGTCGCGACCGCTTGCACGCAGTGGCTCATTGAGAACGCCGGCACCGAATGGAAGAAACGTCATCCGGCTTTGCTTCGAGCCGGCACGTCCAGCACGAAGCTGCCGGCACCCAGCAGCGATCCACGCACCGATTCGGTTGTGAAGACCAGCACTGCCACGGACGTCACCGATGCATCGCCGGTCATTTCACAGGATCTCGGTGGTGCCGCAGCCACCAAGATTTCGAAAGCTGGTAGTGCCGCGAAACCAGGCTCCGGTGCCAAGCCGGCTCCGTCCACCAAGATCTCCGAACCTCTCAGCTCGGCGGTTCCCGCGGTTGCACCCACGCCGGTCGAGATTCGTGTGGCCCCGCCGGTCGCACAGCCGCTCATTGCGCAAACGGTTGTCGCTCCCGTGGCACCGCCGCTGGCCAAGCCTGTAATCCCCGTGGCCGCGCCGGTCGCCGCCCCGGTGGTTCCCGCGCTGCCGGTCGCTCAACCGGTTGTTCCGAGCGTTCCGGTCGCGGCGCCGGTGGTGTCAGCCAGTACAGCCAGTAGTAGCCTTCCTGTGACGACTGCCATTGTTCCGGTGACGGATGTCGAGCAAACCACACCCGGTTCGACCGTGCCAGTTGATTTTCCAGATTCAGCGAGCGCCACGTTCAACTTCCTGGAAAACTTCACGGAACAACCCGTCGACACCGACGCTCTGACCGTGCAGTTCCCCGCTTCCCCGGACACGACGGACGACGCCGACATCGAACCGCCGCTGGACCCGTCAGCCGAAAGAGACATTTTTTCGTGGTTCGGCGGTGGCAGCGATGTCCAAACCGTAACTCAGCCAGACACCGCGCCGTTGCCCGACGCCGCGGAGCCAACGTCAACCACGCTGCCTCATTCTGAAAGCGATGCTGTTCCGTTAATCACGAACGACGACGATCTCGTTAGTTCGACCCCGGCGCAGCAAACATCGAAGTTCGCGAAGTTCACTCCGACCTGGAAACAGCCGAAGGTGTTGGCCGCCGTCGTGGGAGCGTTCATCGTGATGATTGGTCTCGGCGTGTGGCTGAGCGGCGGATGGGGACCGACTCCAAAATCGAGCACACCCAAACAGAAATCCAGCAAGTCGCTTGCCAATGGCACGACGGGGAAGGCGGCGGCGGCCACGACAGCCACGTTCGAAGTCGCGATTCGAGTCGGACCCAACGGCGAATTTCAGTCGATCGGACGAGCCTTGCACTCAATCCAGGAGGACCACCTGAACTACGAGGCTCAAGCCAAAGGCAAGCCACTCCGCTTTGTGATCAGCCTTGTCACCAATCAGACGTATGAAGAATCCCTGGTTGTCGACGAGTCGTTTCCGGGCGATCTGCACCTCAAGGCGGAGTCCGGCCGGCGTGTCAAACTGACTCCTTCGAGCAACGACCCGATCATCACCGTGAAGGGACACGACGGAGTCACGCTGGAGAATCTCTTCCTGGACATGGGATTGGGCAAGGAAGTCGCGGTACTCGTTAGCGGATCGGCCGCGCGCTGCCACATGAAGAACCTGATCGTTTCCGGATTTGGCCGAGCGGGTATTGAACTCGACGCGGCGAAAGGGGCGGACGGTGCGGATGGTATCCTGATCGAAAGTGTCACGTTTCAGAATGCGAGCCCGTCGGCCTCTGGCATTCACTTCGTGAATTCGGCTGCCCCCAGCCAACACGTGACACTTCAGCGTTGCCGCTTTGTTTCCACGATGGCCGCGGCCGTCTTCGTGGAAGGTCCCGTGGAATCGCTCATCGCACGCAACTGCGGCGTGGCCGGAGCGACGTCGGGCTTCCGCTTCGCATCCGGCGCGGTCGTCAAAAACCTGCTGATCGAAAACTGCTCGTTCCTCAACGTGGCTGAAGCGGGAATCCTTTTCGATGATCTGCCGGCCGGAGGCTCGGGCGAATTGTGCTGGCGAAACAATCTCTTCGCCGGCATGAAGAAGACGGAACTGTTGATCGCGAGGAACTACGACGCCAGAAAGTTTGATGGCTTGTTGAGCACCGAGAACGCTGTCGAAAACAACTGGAGTGACCGAACCGCCGCACAGCCCGTGGCTGGCGAGCGAGACTTGATCCTCGACCGCAGTCAACGAGTGGACAAAATCGAATTCGCCGCGTCCCCCGCGAGCAGCGACGGCTTCCTGGCCCCCAAGGCTGGAGCTCCGTACAAATCCGCAGGCGTCAAAGGCAAGCAATAGCGCTCCCAGACGCGAACGAATCGACGACGTATGATTGGCCCCGCCGAACTGCAACAGCAACTCGACCGCTTCCGCAGCGACTTTGACTTGCTGCGTCGCGAAATCGGCAAGGTCATTGTCGGACAGGACGAGATCGTTCGTGGCACGCTGCTTTCGCTGCTCTCTGGCGGACACATCTTGTTGGAAGGTGTGCCGGGACTGGGCAAGACGTTGTTGGTCCACACGCTCGCCGACGCGCTGCACCTGAAGTTTCAACACATCCAATTCACGCCCGACCTGATGCCCGCCGACTTGATCGGCACGAACGTGATTTCGGTCGGCGAGGATGGACACAAACGCTTCGAGTTTCAGCCCGGCCCGGTGTTCGCCAACATCGTGCTGGCTGACGAAATCAACCGCGCGACACCGAAGACTCAGTCCGCACTGCTGGAAGCCATGCAAGAGCGCACCGTCACCGTGGCCGGCCAAACACATCGCCTGCCAGAACCTTTCTTCGTGCTCGCCACGCAGAACCCGCTCGAAATGGAGGGCACGTACCCGCTGCCCGAAGCACAGCTCGACCGCTTCTTCGGCAAACTCTTGGTGAAGTTCCCCGCGCTGGCCGAGTTGGAATCAATCCTCGACCGCACGACGAACATCGATACTCCGCGCGCGTCGCCGGTCCTCGATGGCATTCGAATTGTCGAGATGCAACGTCTCGCGCGATTGATTCCGATTTCCGACGAGATTCGCCGCTTCGCGATCCAAATCGTTTTGGCCACTCACCCGGAAGATCCACACGCGACGGAATTGACTCGCCGCTACGTCCGCTATGGCAGCAGCCCGCGCGGTGCTCAAGCTCTCATTCTGGCCGCGAAAAATCTGGCCATCATCGACCACCGCTACCACGTGGCTCGCGAAGACATCCGCAGCGTCGCGCTCGCCGTCCTGCGTCACCGCCTGATCCTCAATTTCGAAGGCCAAGCCGAAGGCATCACGACCGACACAGTGCTGCAAGATGTACTGGCGAAGGCCGCTAGTTCGTAGTTTCGCGGCCGAACGCGGGGTGGTACAACACTGTCGAATGCCAATCTCACCCGGACACATTGTCACGGAGTCTCCGATGCCCGCCGTCGCCGCCAATCGAACTCGATTGCTGACCGCCGAGGAATATGGTGCGCTTCCCGATCTCGGTTATCCTTCTGAACTCGTGCGCGGAAAGATCGTCCGCATGAATATCCCGAAGCCGCTGCACGGCCTTGTTTGTGGAAACATCCATTTCCTGTTGGCTAGTTTTGTGAAAAAACATGGCCTCGGTTGGACGTTCATTAACGACAGCGGAGTGCTCACGGCACGCGACCCCGACAGCGTGCGCGGCCCAGACGTCGCCTATTGCAGCTACAAGCGTTTGCCCAAACGTTCACGCCCGAAACGCGATTATCTCGACGTCGCGCCGGAATTGGCCTTTGAGGTTCGTTCACCCGATGACCGCTGGTCGAAGCTGCAAGCAAAGGTGACCGAGTATCTCGACGCCGGCGTGCTAGTGGTCTGCGTGGTCGATGCCAAAGACGAGTTCGCACTCGTCTACACGCCCGACGCACCGCCACGTCGCTTGTCCGGCGACGATGTGCTCAAACTGCCCGAAGTCCTGCCGGGCTTTTCGACCCGAGTGCGCGAGTTCTTCGAGTAAGTCATGGCCGGCTCACGTCAGCGGTACTTTGAACGCCTCACCAGGAACCTCGCGAACGTATTGCGGCACGGCGTAGCCCGGAAGGCGTTTTCGGAGTTCGCCGATTAGGCGCTTGCCGTTTTCTTCGGCGACCTCGAAGTGAGCAGTGCCGGCGACTCGGTCGAGTTGATGCAGGTAGTACGGCTTCACGCCGACATCGATCAGCCGCTCGCTCAGTTCTTGAAGTACCTCGACCGCGTCGTTGATCCCGCGCAGCAGGACCGCTTGATTGAGCGTCATCACGCCGGACTGCGTGAGCTGTCGCAAGGCCAACGCGCATTCGCCGACCAGTTCGTTCGGATGATTCGCATGCACGACGACGACCGCCGTGAGGCGACTTGTCGTCAGCAAGTTCAAGAGTTCGCCGGTCACGCGATTTGGCAGCACGATCGGCAACCGAGTGTGCCATCGCAGCCGCCGCAGATGCGTGATTTGCTCCAGTCGTCGCATGACGGCCGTCAGCCGTTCATCGGTCAGCATCAACGGGTCGCCACCGCTGAGCAGCACTTCGTGAATCGAAGCATCTTGCTCGATCGCCTCAAACGCCGGCTCCCAATCGTCCAGCCGCTTCGGCTCCTGTGAGTACGGATAATGCCGCCGAAAGCAGTAACGGCAGTGAATCGCGCACGCCCCTGTGAGTACGAGCAACGCGCGCCCGTCGTACTTGTGCAACAACCCCGGAGCCTTGCGAAACCGCGACTCGTCGAGCGCGTCGTTGACGAAGCCGGAGACCTCCGCTTGTTCCGCCGCGATCGGCAACACCTGTCGCAGCAGCGGATCGTTCATGTCGCCCGGCCGCATCCGCTGCAGGAAGCTTTCCGTCACCAGCAACGGAAAGCCGCGTGACGCCGAGACCGCATTCTCGATCACGTCGGCCGGCAAACGCAGGCGTTCGGCGAGCACTCGTGGATCGCGAATCGCCTCGGCCAATGATTGTCGCCATTCCGACATCCTCGACATCAACCTCGCGACCTCGCTATAAACCCGTCCCATTTTATTCGGCCCGGACGCCAGCAACGGCTCAAATCCACGGCCAAATCAGGCATTCTCGCGGCGAACTCCGTCTGCTATCGTTCATCATAGTTATTCCAGGACACGGTAACCGTTTCTTAGAGAAAGACCAATGGCCAATATCAGTACTAGCGACTTTAAGAAGGGGATCAAAGTCATCGTCGAAGGCGAACCATATGACATGGTGTCGCTCGAGTTCGTCAAGCCGGGCAAAGGTCAAGCCCTGTACCGCACGCGGCTGAAGAACCTGCTCAAAGGAACGATGCTCGATCGAACGTACAAGAGCGGCGACGGTCTCGAAGGCGCGGACATCCGCAAGAGTGATGGCGTGTACTCCTATCGTGACGCCAATGGCTACGTGTTCATGGACAACGAGTCCTTCGAACAACACACGCTGCCGAACGAGGTGTGTGCGGACGCCTTAAGATTCATCAAGGAAGGTGCTCCCTGCCAGTTGCTGTTCTGGAACGAGCGCTTAATTGACTTTACGCCGCCGCAACATGTCATCTTGCAAATCACGTACACCGAGCCGGCCGTCCGCGGTAACACGTCGTCGAACGTGACCAAGGCCGCACAGGTCGAAACTGGTGCCGAAGTCCAGGTGCCGGCGTTTGTCGCCTCGGGTGAAAAAATCAAGATCGACGCGGCCACCGGTGAATACATCGAACGTATCCGCGATTAGCACTGCGACGCCAGCACACAACGCCGTGTCGTGAAGATCACGAAGATTCAAACCGCTCGATGGGTGTATGGC
>CAYSHJ010000047.1:0-1519 GCA_964430385.1 uncultured Planctomycetaceae bacterium | reverse complement strand
GACGTTGCTGGTCTGTTGCAGCTTCTCCCATTCGCCGACCTTCGCGACCAAGCGATCGTCGTAGGCTTTGATGTCGGCTTGGCGAGCGGCGATGTTTTCTTGTCGCTTCTTCTCCATTTCGGCCACGCGCGGAGCATTTTCCTTTTCGTAGACTCCGAGTTCTTCTTTCGTGCGAGCGATGGACTCTTCGCGTTTCTTCACCAAGTCAGGCATCCGTGCGACGACGTCGGTGTCTCGCTGCTTGAGTGCGGCAACCAGCTTTTGGTGATCGCCGTCGAGTTCCTGCAAGGCGTCCGCGAACGCTTTACGTTCCGCATCAGCGGCCGGGCGATTGAGGACTCGCAGGGCGAGTTCATTGACGAGCTGCGCGTCATCCGGTTGAGCGGCCACGAGCTTCGTCAGTTCATTGCTCGGATCAGCAATGGCTTCGGCGATGGTTGCTCCGCTGATGAGCGCCATGACCGGGCCGAGCTGCAAGCCACCGGAGCGTTCGCACTCGCAAGCGCTCTCGCGAGCCGGTCGGCCGAAGGTCGCGAAGAAACCGCTCGCCAATTCGATGCCGGAATCGGGCAAGGCGGCGGCACGGGAACCGTCGGCGACGCCGGGAATCTTCGTGACCGTGCCGGTCGCGCGATGCACGGTGTCGAACAACACTTCGGCCGGCAAGCGACGCGGCAGGGCGTGCGAGTAGTTGATCTTGTCGTCCGCATTGAACGGATTCGTGTCGACCGACAACTGATACGTCCGCGACTTGCAGATCAGCCGCATCACATGCCGAGCGTCAAAATTGCTGGCGAGGAATTCCTGCGTCAGATATTCGAGCAGTTCCGGATTCGTCGGCGGGTTACCGGCGCGGATATCGTCGATCGGCTCCATGATGCCGATGCCGAACAGATAGCCCCACAGCCGGTTGACGTAGCTCTTCGCGAAGTACGGATTGTCTCTTGACGTCAGCCAATCGGCGAATTCCATGCGTCGCGGTTTCGGAGCCGGCTGACCGGCGGCGGGCGGAGTGACTTGGTTGGCCAGTTGATACGGGAACTTCGGTGGAGTCGGTTGCGAGGTGCGTTCGTGCAAGACCTCACCGGCGGCCCGGTCCACGACGCTTTCGTAGAGCGGCTTCGCCCCTTCGACAGCGGTGCCGCCGATGTTGCGGTCGCCGCTGGCCGGATCGCGGTCAAGGCCGAACTGTGCGAAGTACGCCGCTGTTTCATAGTACTGGTCTTGAGTCCAACGCTCGAACGGATGATCGTGGCATTTGTTGCAATTGAAGCGAATCGCGAGGAACAGGTGCGTGGTGTTTTCCATCGTCGCGGTCGGCTCTCGCAGGATTTTGTAGTACGCCGCCTGTGGGACTTCGCGGTTCGAGCCGGTGGCTGTCACGACCTTCTTGGCGAACTGGTCATAGGGCGTGTTCGCGGTGATCTCGTCGCGAATCCACTTGCGGAACGAAGTCGCTCCTTCGCGAGCCAAGAACTTGCCGTTGACTTGCAACAGGTCGGCCCACTTGTTGGACCAG